>CBFDBV010000098.1:0-12342 GCA_965603135.1 uncultured bacterium | reverse complement strand
AGGGTCGGCGAGGGAGCCAGGTACCGAATACTACGGCTAACGACAGCTAACGACGGCGAACGGCAGATGCGAGCTACGGAGTCAGCGCTCGGTAGTAGGGAATGATGTAGGCGAAGAGGCACCAGAGGTTGAAGAGGAGCATCAGGCCGCCCACGGCGAAGGGGGCGGCCTTTTTCGCGGCGGCGGGCAAGAGCCGGTCGAGACCAAGGGCTGCCAGCAGTCCCAGCGACGGCAGCACGGGGAAGTAGTAGCGGCCCTGACTGCCGCCGCCGAAGTGAATGAACAGCACGTAGCGCACCACGCCGATCATCGTCAGCACCAGCGCAATGACCAGGACCCAGAAGGCGCGTCGCTGAAAGGCCGACCAAGCAAGGCGGCCACGCACCGCGTCGGCAATCAGCGCCACCCAGCCAACTACCGGTACCAGCGATAACGCCAGCAGTACGTTGTAGGCGGGCGGCCAGACAGCCACGTTGGTCCAGCCGAAGGTCGCCCAGAAGTTGCGGAAGGTCATCCGAGCCGCCGCATACAGGTTCGGGCAGAGGAAGGCGGGATAGATGAGGTAGAAGTCCCAGGGCATCTGCCACCGGGGATTGACCGGGTAGTGCACGGGCTTGCCGTACAGGACTGCGTTGCGCACATACCACCAGCCGCCGAGCGCCAGCGCAATGCCCACCATCAGCCCGGCCCAACGCAGCAACTCCCCCCAGCGCAGCGCCACCAGCCAGCGGCCCAGGCGGATGACCGCTGACCCGGACGGCTCAGGCTCATAGCGCGTGCCGACGGCCCAGACGAGCGCAAGGATAGCGAGCGGCACGGCGATGAGCGCCGAGTCCTTGGTCAGCATCCCGAGGCCCAGAACCACGCCCAGCAGGGCCACGCGACAGAGCGTGGGGCCATCTCGCAGCACCAGGAGCATCAGGAGCAAGGCGGCGCCGATGACGGCTACGGTGGCCGCGTCGTTGCTCACCGCGCTGGTGATGTGCACGTACATCGGTTGAGCGGCGATGCCCGCCGCAACGAGGGCCGCCAGGCGCGGGCGGTCGGGGAAGATGACGTGGAGAATGCCGTAGCACAGGAGAATGCCCAGGGCGCCGAGCACGATCGAGACCAGGCGCGCGGCCTGCCATGCCGAGCGCTGGGCAGGCGAAAGGTCGGCAGCCCAACGCAGGGCGTCGAGCGCCGCCCGGTGCGTATCCCTGGCCACGAGAGAGGGTTCATGTCCCGGCTCCAGGGGCTGTCCTGCGCCGGAAGCCCCGGTCTGGGCCGCGTGCAGGGGCAAGGCCGTAGGGCTGGGCCGCCCGTCCGATGACAGGGAAAGCGATAGCTTGCAAACCGCCGCGCAAAACGTGTAGTATAGGGGCGCCTGGTAGCTCTCGTAGCCGGCCTGGGGATCCTCGTAGAAGTCGGGCAGATGGCCGTGCTCGGCCAGGAAGAGAACGTACTGGAAGTGTGCAGGCTCGTCGGGAGCCTGGCTGAGCGGGAAGACGAAGGCGTAGGTGACCGCAAGAGCCAGGTAGACCACCAGGCAGGCGGGCAGGAAGAGACGGGACCAGGGGCCGGAACCCCAGGTTATGCCCTGTACGTTGGGCTCTGTGGCGGGCATGTCAGGACGGCCTCGCGCGCGGCTTGGGGCAGCGGAGTTAATGTAACGCGCGGGCGGGCGCTACGTCAAGGCGGGGAACGGCAAACAGCAGCGGCGAAGCCGCAGAAGTCGGTTGTCGGCAGTCGGAGGACATAGCAATGAAGGTAGTGCTGCTGGTGGGCGGCAAGGGGATACGGCTGGTGGGCGAGGACGCGCCGCTGCCCAAGGCGCTGTTCCGCATCGGCCGGCAGCCCATCATATACCACATTATGAAATCCTGCGCGGCTCAGGGGATGGCGGAGTTCGTGCTGTGCCTGGGGTATCGCGGGGAGCAAATCGTCGAGTACTTCCTGCACCAGGCCCCCTACCTGGACACGGACCTGCGCGTCGAGTTGGGCGGCGAAGGAGAGATGCGCCGCGTGACCCGGCTGGACAAGCTGAATGAGAGCTGGACCGTGACCCTGGCCGACACCGGGCTTGACTCCGCCACGGGCGAGCGCATCCGGCGCATCCAACGCTACGTCAGCGACGACGACATCTTCATCGTCACCTACGGCGACGGCCTGTCCGACCTCGACCTCAGCACGCTGGCGGACTTCCACCGCCAGCACGGCAAGACGGGGACAGTCACGGTCGTGCGCGCGCACTCGCAGTTCGGGCATATCAGCTTCGACGAGGACCGGACAGTGACCAACATCGAGGAGAAGCCCCTGCTGCCCGGGTGGATCAACGGGGGGTTCTTCATATTCAGCCAGGCCATCTTCGACTACCTTCAGCCCGGCGACAACCTGGAGGACGACTGCCTGCCGCGGCTGATCGCCGACAAAGAGCTGGTGGCGCGCCCGCATGAGGGCTTCTGGGCCTGCATGGACACCTACAAGGACGGCGTGATGCTCAACGAGATGTGGGAGCGGGGCGAGGCGCCGTGGAACGGCGGGGAATGGGTTATGGGGAATGGGGAATAGGGAAACGGCAAACGACGGCGACGAAAGCGACAGGGCGCTGGTCCTTGGTCGTCGTCGTTAGTCGGAAGTCGGATGTCGGATGTCGGAAGGCGGTTGTCGGATGTCGGAGATTGCCGGAATGAAGGTGCTGGTGACGGGCGCGCATGGCTTCGTGGGCGGCCACCTGGTTGAGCGGCTCATCGGTCTCGGGGCGCAGGTCGTCGGGCTGGACCTGCGCGCGGAGATGGCGTCCTATCTGACGATGAGCGGCGCGCTGGAGCGCATCAAGCCGGTCGTGGCGGACATCGCCGACCCGGATGCTATGAGCGCCACGTTCGAAGAGCACCAGCCGGAGGTCGTCTTTCACGTGGCGGCGCAGGCCGAGGTGGGGCTGGCGCTGGAGGAGCCGGTCACGACGCTCGATGCGAACGTGCGGGGGACATACATCACGCTGGAGTGCGCCCGGCGCACCTGGGACGGCACCGACGCTCCACGAGCGATGGTGACCGCCAGCTCGGATAAGGCCTACGGCCAGCATCAGTCCCTGCCCTACCGCGAGGACGACGAGCTGCTCGGGCAATACCCCTACGATGTGTCGAAGGCCTGCGCGGATATGATCGCGCGCGGGTATCACGTGGCATTCGGGCTGCCGGTGGCGGTGACGCGCTGCGCGAATATCTACGGCCCCGGGGATATGCGCTTCTCACGCATCATCCCCGGCACGATGCGGTCGCTGCTGCGCGGCGAGCGGCCCATCATCCGCAGCGACGGCAAGCCGCTGCGCGACTACATGTATGTCTCGGACGCGGTGGACGGCTACCTGCGCCTGGCGGAGGCGCTGCTGGACGGCCAGGCGGCGGGCGAGGCGTACAACTTCGGCACCGGCGACCCGGTGAGCGTGCTGGAGATCTTCTCCGAGATGATTGACGTGGCCGACAGACCCGACCTGGCCCCGGAGATCCTGGGCGAGGCGAGCCGCGAGCTGCGGGATCAGTTCCTCTCCCCCGCCAAGGCGCACCGGGAGCTGGGCTGGCGGGCGCAAGTGCCGCGCAAAGAGGGCCTGGCGCGGACGTTCGAATGGTACCGCGATAACCTCGCGGCAATAGACGAGTGAGCGGAACGTCGAACGACCAGGCCGGACAGTAGTCCGGCCTCTCCTGACAGCAAGATTAGCGACAACCGCCTCCGGACGGGCTGAGCAATGAAGCTGTCAGTTGTGATGCCGGTCTACAACGAGCGCGGCACGGTCCTGGAGGTGGTGGAGCAGGTGCGCGCCGTCCCCATCGAAAAAGAGATCATCATCGTAGACAACGATTCGACCGACGGCACGCGCGAGCTGATCCAGACCATCAAGCACCCCGAAGTGCGAATCATCCTCCAGCCGCGGAACTTAATGAAGGGTAACTCGGTCAAAAAGGGGATAGCCGCCGCCCAGGGAGACTACCTCATCATCCAGGACGCGGACCTGGAGTACGACCCGCGCGACTACGAGGCGCTCCTGGCCGAGGCGGAGAAGGAGGAGGTCCTGGCAGTGCTGGGCTCGCGGACGCTGGGAGCGGCCCAGCGCGGTGAGACGCTGCCCAGATCGGCGTTCTCGTTGGGCCGAGATGTTCTCACCGCCTACTTCAACCTGCTGTTCGGTGTAAGACTGACCGACATCGCGACCTGCTACAAGCTGGCGCCGACCGCGCTGTTCCAGGACCTGAAGCTCAAGTCGGACGGCTTCGACCTGGACTTCGAGCTGAGCGCCAAGTTCGTGCGCAGGGCGCGCGAGCAGGGCAAGACAGTCAGCGAGGTGCCCATCAGCTACCACCCGCGCACCACCGAAGAGGGCAAGAAGATCCGGTGGTGGGACGGGGTGGCCTCGCTGGGTGCGATCACGAAGTACCGGCTCGTGGACTGAGATACGGCGACACGGCGGCGACGACAGCGACGGCAGCAACGGCAGCAACGACAGCGTACAGCAACGGCTAACGACAACGGAGGAGGGCGAAGAGATATGCGTCGAACGGCAGGATGGGTGGCGTTGGCGGTGGCCGCCGCAGGGCTGGTGGCGGTGGGCGTGTTCGCGGTGGTGCAGATGAGGGCCCCGCAGGCGCCTGAGGGCCCCGGCGTGCCGGCTGAGGGGACGCGGGAGCCCGCGGTCGAGGAAACCGGGAAGCCCGCCATCGAACTCAGCGGGGCCGAAGTCGTGCGCCGGGATGAGCAGGGGGAGGTCATCTGGCGCGTGGCCGCCTCGGGGACGATGGAGTTCGACGAAGAGCAGCGCGCCGTGCGGGCCGAAGAGGTCAACTGGGTGCTGGAGAAAGGCGGGCTGGGGAAGCTGACGCTGACAGCCCCCCTGATGGATGCCGACTACGAGGGCAAGCGGCTTCTCTTCTCCGAGGGCGTCCTCATCGCGAGCGACGAGGAGGATGCCTCGTTCCGGGCAGAGCGGATGGAGTACCAGTTCGACACGGAGAAGCTGATCGGCAGCGGGCAGGTGAAGGTGAAGCGCGGGGGCTTCACCGGCACCGCGCCGGAGCTGGTCATAGACAACCGCGCGAACAAGGTGCGCCTGAGGGGCGGTGTGCGCTTCACGCACACCGGAGTGAAGATACCGGGTTGAAAGGGGAGGCGAGCAAGATGAGAGCGGCAGAGAGGATGTTCTGCACGGTAGTGGCGGCGCTTGTGTGCGTGACGGCCGGCGCGCAGTTCGGGTCCTCACTTAGCGTAGGGACCGGGCTTTCAGGGCCGGCAAGGATGTCAGTCGAGTTTGGAGCGCATAAAGTACAGTACAATGAGGACGGGGACACCTGGGAAGCTAGTGGCGCATGCAACGTGACCTTCAAGGTCGAGGGCGAGTACGAGGGGACTATCCAAGCTCCAGCACTGACAATGAAGGAACAGGGACGGCGTCGGCAGGTAGTGATAGCGCGTGGCCCGGCCACGCTGAAGCTAGTGCTGTCTGGGGACGCTGGCGCCGGGCAAGTTGAAGTAGTGGCCGCGTGCCGCGAGCAAGCGGCGCTGGACAGTGGCTTCGAGACCATAGTCCTGAGTGGCGGCGCCACTGCCGACGTCCGCAGCCTGGGCGAGGGCGAAGCTCAACCCGGGCATTTCGCCGGCGACACTATTACCTTGTGTCTCCGGCCTAAGACCATAGCGGTAATGACAACGATACCGGGCTGCTCTTCAGAGGCGCAGGCAGGCGAGGCCGAGCAATAGCCGTCAGGCTGTCTGACGGTTGCTTCGACGTGCCGAGGCACCGCACGGGCCCGAGTACGTGTACCGCGGATAGGTGGTAGAGCAATGACAAAAGGCAGGACAATCGCCTGGCTGCTGGGCGTGGCGCTGGTGGCGGGCACGGTGGTCGTTGCGCAGCAGTCCAGGAAGACGACCACGGCGGAGTTCGGCGCGGAGGTGGTGGAGTGGGACTGGACCACAAACGTCTTCGAGCTGGTCGGCGGCTGCTGGCTGAACATCAAAGCCAACCACGACGCCAGGATGACCGCGCGAGCTATGACCGTCAAGGCGGACAAGAACCTCCAGCAGGTGGAGATGCTGACCGCCGCCGGCCCGGTGAAGTTCGAGGTGCTCACCGCTAAGGACAAAGACGGCCTTCAGCGCAAGATCGTCGCCTCGTGCAGCCAGAAGGCCACCTACGAGGAGAAGACGCAGGTCGTCGAGCTCATCGGGGACGCCGAGGCCGATGTGACCACGCTGCCCGAGGGGAACGTGGAAGCGGCCCACCTGACCGGAGACAAGGTCACCGTGAATCTCAAGGCCAACAAGGTCACGGTGACGAAGGCACACGTGAGCGTCACCACGGAGATTGACACCGAGAAGGGCGCGCAGTAAATGCCACTGGTGGCCGAGGGCCTGGTCAAGTCGTACGGCGGTCGGCGCGTCGTGGACGGAGTGAGCATCGAGGTCAAGCGGGGCGAGATCGTCGGCCTGCTGGGGCCCAACGGCGCGGGCAAGACCACCACGTTCTACATGGTCCTGGGGCTGGTGCGGTCCGAGGCCGGGCGGGTGCTGCTCGACAATGAGGACCTGGCGCCGCTGCCGATGCACTTGCGCTGCCGGCGCGGGATAGGCTACCTGGCGCAGGAGCCGTCCGTGTTCCGGCGGCTGAGCGTCCGAGATAACCTCCTGCTCATCCTGGAGATGCAGGGACTGCCGCGCAAGCACCAGCTCGAGCGCGCCGACGAGCTGATGGAGCGGCTGGGGCTGAGCGCGCTGGCCAACCAGCGCGGCGCGGTGCTCTCCGGCGGCGAGCGGCGGCGCGTGGAGATCGCCCGATCCCTGTGCACCAACCCCTCCTTCATCCTCCTGGACGAGCCCTTCACCGGCGTTGACCCCATCGCTATTGACGAGATCCAGCAGATAATCACCAGCCTGCAATCCGACGACATCGGGATACTCATCACCGACCATAACGTGCGCGAGACGCTGGGCATCACCGACCGCTCCTACATCATCTCGGAGGGCGTCATCCGCACCCACGGCCCCTCCAGCGAGCTTCCCGATGACCCGATAGCCCGCAAGTACTACCTGGGCGAGCGCTTTGAGATGTGAGGTCGGACCACGGACCTCGGACATCGGACCTCGGACTAACGGCAAACGGCAACGGCCTCAAGGGCGAAGCCGCCCGCCCAAGCTGTGCGCGCGGCTTGCGAGGCGAAGCGATGTCTCGGTTGGATCGTTACGTGCTCTCGGAGCTGGTTCCCCCGTTTCTGTTCGGCGTGGGGGCGTTTCTGGTCGTGCTGGTCGGGGTGGACTTGCTCTCCGAGGTGCTGAAGCTGATCTACCGGCAGGGCTTTCCGCCGGCCGCGGCCGCGAAGATCTTCCTGCTCCAACTCCCCGGTCTGATAACGCTGACCCTGCCGATGGCGATGCTCTTCGGGAGCCTGATGGCGACGGCGCGGATGAGCGGCGACGGCGAGATCGTCGCCATGCGCGCCGGCGGGACGAGCTTCCCGCGCATCGGCGTGACGGTGATGGTCGTGGGCTTGCTCGTCGCCGGCGGCGCCCTGGCGATCAACGAGACGCTGGTGCCGAGCTGCAATGCCGCGGCCTTTGAGATCGCACGCAGCGCGCGAGAGACGGTCGCCAGGCGCGGCGACGTGGTTTTCGAGGTCCGCCGCGAGGATGGCAGGCTCCAGCGCTTCCTCCATGCGGAGACCTTGGACCCCGAAGCCCTGACTATGACGAACGCGACGATCGTGGACTTCAGCAAGGGCGGGCACCCGCATCTGTTCAGTGCCCAGTCGGTCAGGTGGGAGGGCGAGACCTGGGTGCTGGAGAAGGGTGAGCACAGGTGGCGGAGGCACGACGGGCTCCCGATGGAGGCGAGCTTTGAGAGGACCCGGGTGCACGTCGGCCGAACGCTCGATGAGGTGAAGAGGATCAAGAAGGACCCCGAGGATATGACGCTGGCCGAGGCGCGGGCACAGGCGGCGTTGGCAACGGCGCGCGGGGATACTGCGCAGGCGGGCAAGCTGATCCAGCACATCCACATCAGGATCGCGGTGCCGTGGTGCTCGCTGGGATTTGCGGTGCTGGGGCTGCCGCTGGGGTTGCGGCGCCTGCGTTCGAGCCGCAGCATCGGCTTGGGCCTGTCGCTGGTCATCATATTCGCCTACTACGTGGTGCTGCACACACTCAGCATCCTGGGCGAGCGGGGAGCCGGGAATCCGGCGCTGATGGCCTGGGCGCCCAATGTGCTGCTCTACCTGGTCGGGTTCGGACTGCTGGCGAACAGCTCCCGATAGAGCGCTGCTGCGGGCGAGCAAGGGCCCAGTCAGGAGCGCAAGCTGCAGCCGAGGAGAAGGTAGCCATCTACACCGTCATCGTCCTGATAGCGCTGGTCATCATCGGCGCCATCATCGCCTGGGCGGGCGATGCCATCGGCACGCGGCTGGGCAGGCAGCGCGCCTCGATCTTCGGTCTGCGCCCGCGACAGAGCGCGCGGCTGGTGGCGGTGGTCATCGGCGGGCTGCTGCCTCTTGTCGGTCTGAGCGTCGCTGTCGCCGGCTCCGAGTACGCCCGCATAGCCGTGTTTCGCCTGCAGAAGCTGGTGGAGCAGCAACGGTGGTTGACCAAGCAGGTGGAGGAGAAGACCCAGGCGGCCGAGCAGGCGAGCGAGAAGGCGAGGCTGGCTGAGGCGCGTGCGCAAGAGCTTGGCCTCCAGCTCCAGGGCCTGGAGGGGCAGGTGGCGGAGCTGCAGGTGCGCGAGACCGCCCTTGAGGGCCGCGTCAGCGAGCTTGAACGCCGCAAGCGAGACCTGGAGCGACGGAATCGCGAGCTGGAGCAACGCGTCAAGGAAGCTGAGCAGAAGCTCAAAGAGGCCGAGCAGAAGCTCAAAGAGGCCGAGCAGAAGCTGAAGGAGAGCGAGGAGAAGCTCAAGGAGGCCGACGAAGAGCGCAAGAAGCTTGAGCAGGAGAACCGAGTGCTCGACAACCGGAGAAAGCTCCTGCAGACGCGACTGGGCCACCTCAACCTCCAGGTCGAAATAGCAGGCGAAAACGTGGAGGCAGCCAAGGAGGAGGTGCGTAGCCGCGAGCTGGAACTGGCGCAGAAGAGGCAAGAGCTTGCGGACGTGGAGGCGGAGTACCAGAAGTACCGGCAGCGGCAGCAGGTGATCGCCGGCGAGCCCGCACTCTTCAATCCCGGCGACGAGCTGAGACGGTGGGTGATCTCGGGCGATCAGACGCAGGATCAGATGGAGAGCGAGCTCTGGGAGCTTCTGCACCTGGCAAGCCCCATCGCGGAGGCCAGGGGCGTGCCGGTCGGCGCCAACGGGCGAGCGATCTCGGTGGTGGCACCAGTGCCGCCGCAGGCGGCCTCCGTCCAGGTCGGGGAAGGCACGATAGTGCGGTATGTGGCCTCGGAGCTGCGCCGGGCGGGCGAGAAGGAGTACGTGGTGAGACTGCGTGCCTTCCACAGGCTGTCCCCGGGGGATGAGACGCAGCTTGAGGTGGAGTTCAGAACGCGGCAGAACCGCCTTCTCTTCAAAGCAGGCGAGGTGCTGGTAGAGACGCGCATCCCGGCCGAGGCCCCGCGCCTGGAGATCTTCGAGGGGCTGTGGCGGATCATCGCCAACCAGGAGACCAGCCAGGTGCGTGCGCTGGCCCGCGCCAGGCGGATGCTGCCCCACCCCGAGACCGGGCAGTACGGCGCCTTCACCCTGGCGGATATGTTCAACGCCGTGGACGAGGTTCGCGCCCTGGAGGGCCTGGTGCCGGTGCGCGCCCTGGCTGCCAAGGACACGTACACCGTCGGCCCGCTGATGGTCGAAATCCAGGTGGGAGAGCGAGAGGAGCCATGAGCGTGGAGCGCCGCGTGGGCGGCCAAGTGGTGGTGGCGGTGGACCCGGGGCGGAGCAAGTGCGGGCTGGCGGCGGTGTCTGCCGAGGGCGTGCTGGAGAGGCGGATAGTCGAGACAGATCAGGTCGGTGAGGCGGCGGCGGAGATGGCCGAAAGGCATAACGCCGCCGTCATCGTCCTGGGCAGTCGAACCGGTTACAAAGAGGTCCTCGGCAAGCTGACCGAGGCGGTCCACGGACTGCCCATCGAGCGGGTTGAGGAGGATATGACCACCCTTCAGGCGCGGCGGCGGTACTGGCAGGAGAGGCCGCCGCGCGGCCTGTGGCGGCTGATCCCCGAGGGCCTGCGAGCGCCCCGCGAGCCGATTGACGACTACGCGGCGGTGCTGCTGGCCGAACGATATCTGT
The DNA here is from genome assembly GCA_965603135.1 of uncultured bacterium. Lineage (GTDB taxonomy): Bacteria > Armatimonadota > Zipacnadia > Zipacnadales > UBA5352 > CBFDBV01. The sequence goes on along the minus strand of CBFDBV010000098.1, from coordinate 2,099 downwards.
CGCACGGCGGGCAAGGGGCAAAGGGCAAAGGGCAAGGGGGGAAACGGAAAACGGCACAGACCGGACCCGGGTCCGGCCTTTCCTGACGGCCTGTTCGGAGGCGTGAGGCCAGAGGCGGGAAACCACGCAAGGAGTCGGGCAAGAATGCCCGACCTACGCGATGACGGCAGACGGCGACTCCTGATGCAGACTCCGCAATCGGACGCAGAGGTGCAGGTGCCGGAGCCGTGGCTGGAGCTGGCAGCCAGCCTGGACGCCGATGGCGGCACCGTCATGGTCGTGGGCGGGACCGACACCGGCAAGACCACGCTGTGCTGGTGGCTGGCCGAGCGGCTGGCCGAGGATGGACGGACCGGCGTCGTGGACGCGGACATCGGGCAGTCGGTGCTGGGGCCGCCCGGCACCGTCGGCTGGCAGATGTTGGACAGCGGCGACGTCGAGTTCGTCTTTGTCGGAGACATCACGCCGAGCCGGCGGCCGCTGGGAACGGTGGCGGCGACGGTGCGGGCGTGCGATCGGGCCAGGGCAGCCGGCGCCGCCTGGTTGGTGCTGGACACCTCGGGCTACGTTGACGGGGCGGGCGCCACCGCGCTCAAGCGGGCCAAACTGGACCTGGTCGAGCCAACGGAGCTGGTGCTGATCGAAGACCAAGAGGGCCGACTGGAGCACATCGCACGGGCCGTCCGGCCCGGCGAACTCAGGCTCCACCGGCTCATCGCTTGCGAGACGAATGCCAAGAACCTCGCCTTCAGACGCCGCTGGCGACAGGAGCGGTTCGCGGACTACCTCGCAGAGGCGCAGGTTCAGCCCATCTCGCTGGAGGGACGGGCCATCTACGGCGGCGACCCGCGCAAGTGGCGGGAGCGGGGGAGCAAGTTCGTGGACGCCCTGCAAGGCCTGCTGATTGGGCTGAGCGACGCCGATGGGATCGGCGTGGCGATCGGCCTTTTGCGGGGGCTGGGTGAGGGCGGGGAGGAACTGCTGTTGCTGGCGCCGGCGCTAGATCAAGAGAGGGTGGCATCGGTCAGCCTCGGGAACGTGCGGCTGGAGCCGGATGGGACGGCGATCACATAGGAGGGGTTAGCGATGCGCAGGCAGGGGAGTGTCCTGGCGTTGATGCTGTGTGCGCTGCTGGGCGTGAGCGCGGGGGCCGTGGCCCAGGAGCTGGAGGAGGTGGCGGAGCAGGCCGGCGCGCTGATCAAGGAGGGGAAGCGGGAGGAGGCCCTCGCGCTGTATGACCAGTTTATCGCCGAGCACCCAGATTCCGCAGAGGCATACTACTACCGCTCGGGCTTGCACGCCTGGAAGGCGCCACGCGAGTTGGTGCTCGCTGACCTCAACCGCGCTATCGAGCTGAAGCCCGACTACCTGCGGGCGTACTTCAACCGGGGCTGCATACACTCGCAGATGCACAACAGGGCTGCGGCGCGGGCGGACTGGCAGAAGACGATGGAGCTGTGCGCCCATGCGATCGAGGCCGATCCCGAGGACGCGGAGGTCTACTACTATCGGGGACGGTGCTTCCTGGCGTTGGGGAATACAGGTGTTGCCATCGAGGATTTCGCCGAGGCCGTCGAGTTGGACCCAGATTACGTCGAGGGGCGATACTATTTGGGCATGGCCCTTGTTATGACGGGAGACTACACGGGCGCCCTAGAGCAGTACGACCACCTCATCCAGGCCGACCCGGAGAACTGGGGTCCCTACGTGTCCCGCGCCAGATGCAGGGAGCGGATGGGCAACCAGCAGGGAGCGCTTGAGGACTACGACCGCGCGCTTGAGCTCGCGCCGGATACCCCGGTGCTCTATCTCTTCAAGGCCGACATCTGCCAGCAGCTTGGACGGCTGGACGAGGCGCTGGCGGTGCTGGAGCAGGCGCTTGAGGTGGACCCGGAGTATCCGACCACGTACGTGCGTCGGGCCATGCACTTCCTGAATCACCGCAACGACCCCGAGCGCGCCATGGCGGAGATCGAGAAGGGCTTGGCGCTGGAGCCCGATGAGTCGAGAAAGCTGACCCTGATCCTCTGGCGCAGCGAGGTCTACCTGAAGCAAGGCAAGCTCGAGGACGCCATGGCGGACTTCAACTGGGCGCTTGA
>CBFDBV010000097.1:0-12358 GCA_965603135.1 uncultured bacterium | reverse complement strand
TGAACTACTACGCGCTGGGCAGAGAGGTCACCTACGACCTGGGCTACGGCCTGGGTAGCACGCACACCCAGGTCGGCTGGTCGAGGCAGACCGCAAGCCACAACCTGGTCGTGGTCAACGAGACCTCCCAGCACACCGGCGGCGGGGGCAGCGGCGGGAGCCTGTTCCTGTGCGACGAGATGCCGGGGATCCGCGTGCTGGAGGCCGAGGCGCACGCGGCCTACCTGGGGCAAGGCGTGGAGCAGTACCGGCGCGTAGTGGCCCTCATCGGCGAGGGAGGCGAGCGCTACCTGGTGGACATCTTCCGCGTGCGCGGCGGCGAGCAGCACGACTACATGTTCCACGCGCTGAGCGATCAGATGGCGCTCGATGGCGTGAAGCTGGGCGAGGTCGAGGCGGGCTCCCTGGCCGGCCCTGAGATCCGCTGGGGCGACAAGCAGGGCAATGACGGCGACCTCATCGGCATCTCCGGCAAGCCTTACTGGCGGCCGCCGCCGGGGAACGGCTACGGCTTCCTGGTGGACGTGCGGCGCGGCGCGGCGGGCGGCCCGTGGTCGGCGACCTGGGAGATTGACGCCTCGCGCGATGCTCACCTCCGGCTGCTGGGGCTTCCCGAGCCGGACACGCAAGTCATCACCGCGTGGGCGCCGGGCATCTATCCGCACTTACCCAAGGCCGCCTACGTCTGCGCGCGTCGGCAGGGCGAGGGCCTGGAGAGCACCTTCGCCAGGGTCATCGAGCCCTACTCGGCGGATGGCCCTAAGAACGCCATGCGCGCCGTGGAGATGCTCAAGACGGCCAAGACCTCGGCCGGGGTCATCAAGCTCATCAGCTCGCTCAACCTCGTGCTGTACCAGGCGGAGAAGGCGGGCGACCGGATGACCTTCACCGCCACCGTGCCCGCCGAGGGCGACTACCAGGTGACGGTCGGCCACTATCTGTCATACGCGTACGGGACCGCGCGGCTGCTGGTGGACGGTGAGGCGGTGGGCGAGCCCTTCAAGGGCACCGCGGGGCAGGTTGGGCCCGCCAAGCCGGAGATGCTGGGCCAGGTGCACCTGACGGCCGGCGAGCACGAGTTGGCCCTCGAACTCGTCGCCCCCGACGGCGAGGCGGGGCGGTACTGGATGGGTATCACCTTCGTGGCCCTCGAGCCGGGCGAGGAGGCCGCAGAACAGCGCGCGGCTGAACCGCGCATCGAGAGCGCCGAGCGGCTCGTCCCCGACGCGGAGGGGGCACTTGGCCTGCGCATCACCGGAAGGGATGGCGTCGAGGACTACGTATTCTCGGCGCTCGATGACGCGGCACGGACGTATGACGAGGGCTTCGTCATCGCCGCTCCGTTCGCCCGCGTCCGCAACGATGCCGAGGGGCGGGTGCTGCGGGCGAACCTCATCGGCGGACCTCGCCTCACCGGCCGCGGCGTTACCATCGAGCTTCAGCCGGGCGCGTGGACGGCCACGGTCGTGGAGGTGGATGAGGCCAGCCGCGAGGTGATGCTCGACGCGGAACTGCCCGATGACGGCCGGCTTGACGGCTCGGCGGTGTACTTCAGCAACCCCGGTTACTCGCGCAATACCGCTTATCATGTCGAGAGCATCACCGCCGCCGACGGCCGGAGCCGGCTGCGCGTGCGCGAGTCCAGCTTCATCCTGGGCAAGGCGGTGATGGAGGACGACCCCATTGACCCCAACACCCTGGGGAGCCTGGTGCCCCACGACTACGCGCGGCCGATGGGCAGGCCCGTTCCTCCTGAGATGGACTTCTTCCACGGCAAGCTGCTGCGAAATGCCGAGGGGACGGCTGAGACGACGGTTCGCAGCGTCACTTACGGCCAGCCGCTGGCGATCAGCGTTGAGTCCGTAGAGGGCTTCGTTCCGGGCGAGGACGTGTTCTACTGGGACGTGCGCCCTGGCGACCAGGTCCTCATCCACGCCCGCGCCACCCTCACGCGCATCGGCGACGAGTTGCATCAGCTCGAGGCCAACGCCTCGGCGCGGGTGTCATTCGCGTCCAAGAACGGCGGGGATGTCTACCAGCGCATCGAGGGCGGGCAGTGGAAGGTTAGCGACGACGGCCTGATCCCGGCGGAGGCCGTTGCAGCCGGGCCGGTCGAGATCCGCATCGGCGCGCGGTAGCCCACCGCACGGCGGAGGCTGGAGGCGAGAAGCTGGAAGCTGGAGAACGACGGCCTCACCGCCCTCCGTACGACGCGGAGACTTGGGCCGTCAGTCCGTAGTCGGATGTCGGTAGTCGGATGTCGGAGGTTGCCGATGATTGTCCCCGCCTTTCATGGAATCTGCGAGGTGACCTTCCGCTTCTTCGAGGAGAGCTACGGCCCCGAGGCCCTGGAAGCGTACTGGCGCCACCTGGCGGAGACCTACTACGCGGACCTCGCCGAGCGCTGGCGCGCCGAGGGACTCGACGCCGTTGAGCAGTACTGGCGGGGCATCTTCGAGGAAGAGGTGGGAGCCCGGTGGGAGATCGAGCGGGCGGAGGACGCGGTGACCCTTCGCATCGAGCGCTGTCCGGCGTTCGCCTGGATGGAGGAGAGTCGCCGTGAGGTTATGCCGAGCTACTGCGAACACTGCCGCGTGATGAACGCGCGACTGTGCGAGCTGGCGGGCCTGGAGTTCGAGCTGTCCGGCGGGCGCGGGAGCTGCGTTCAGAGCTTCCGGGAGGTGCCCCGATGATCACCGCGCTCGACTTCTTCGGCGTGTACTGCGCCACGTTCGAGTACATCGAGCGCACCTACGGCCACGAGGCCCTGGAGAAGTACTGGGCCGAGTACATCGCCGACCGGTTCCTCGTGCACCTGGACGCGCTCGTTGCCGAGAGGGGCATCGAGGGGATGAAGGAGTACTGGGGGCACACGCTCGAGGAAGAGGAGGCCGGCTACGAGATAACCGCGACCGAGGACAGCTTCCGGATAGATATGCACGACTGCCCGGCGCTGCGCTGGCTGCGCGAGCACGATCGTATGACCTACGATGACTACTGCGCGCACTGCCCGGCGCTGTACGAGCGCATAATGAACCGCAACGGCTACAGCTACCAATACGAGTACGACCCGGGCGCCGGGCGCTGCTGGATCGAGATCCGGGCGGTCACGCCCGGCAGGCCGCTGGGCGATCAGGGGAGCGCGGGTGGGTGAACCTCGCCGACATTGACCCCAGGCACCAGCTTCCCGCCCGCGATCTCTTCTGCGGTGAGGCCGCCGATCCGGTCCAGGACTACGAGGTCAACGGCTTTCGCATAATGCGCTGCCGGCGCTGCGGGCTGGCCTGGAGCGACCCGCACATCGCCCCGGCGGCGCTCTTCGAATCCGTGTACACCTCCGACTACGGCCTGGAGCAGGCGCGCGATCCTGCACAGCGACCGCTGCCAAGTCGCCTGTGGCGGGCCGTGCGCAGCAAGTTCGCGCCGACGTCGGGGACGGCGAAACGCTGGCACTTCGTCAGGCGGTGGTTGCCCGCGGATGCCCAGGTGAGCTTCCTTGAGGTCGGCTGCTGGAGGGGCAACCTGCTGGCGCTCATCGCCCGCGAGCAGCCGCGTTGGAAGCTCAGGGGCCTGGAGCCGTCGCCCTTTGCGGTTGAGCGGGCACGCCAAGCGGGGTTGGACGTAGAGCAGGGCTTTCTGGAGGATGGCTCGCTGCCCGCCGACAGCTTCGATGGCCTGTGCGCCTGGGACGTGATCGAGCACACCGAGGATCCGGCGGAGTTCCTGCGAGGGGCTCGGCGCGTGCTGCGCCCTGGAGGACGGTGCATCCTGCATTGTCCGAACTACGCGAGCCTGCGTCGGCGGGTGAAGGGCGCGCGCTGGAACGTGCTGCTGCCGGAGCAGCATCGCTGGCACTTCACGCCCGCCACGCTGGCCCGGCTGCTGGGCGAGGTCGAGGCCGAGGTGATCCACCTGAGCGGCGGGCCGCTGAGCCTGGGCAGCCGCATCTACGCGGTCATCCACTGGCCCGCGTAGCCGTTGGGGCGGGAGGCGCGCTCGCCCCCGGGCCCAACAGCAATGCGGGGGCTGGGGGCAGCCCCCGCCACGAACGGCTTGAGGCGTTCCCTCAGTGGGGGTGATCCATCGTCATCCCCGCTCGTATCTCTCCGAACGGCTGAACGCGGCCGCCCCACTCGACACAGCGCACCGGCACTTCCGGCTGCCAGGCGAAGTACGCGCAGTTATCGGCCCCCGGGGAGCGTATCAGCGGGATGTTGTACATCGGGCCGTCCGTCAGCCAGCCAAGCTCCGGCACGTAGATCTCCGCGTAGAGATGCCCGCTGTGCACCGCGGTGCGCGCCGGGATGCCGACCGCTCGCAGCAGCGCTACCTTCAGCTCGGCGGTGTCCGGGCAGCAGCCCATCCCGCGCTTCAGCGTCCCCAGCGCTCCCTGCCACATCTCCCAGGAGTTGTTGTAGACGTAGCGGCCACCGAAGTACCGCTCCCTCTTCTCAGTATCATACTTCGTGTGCGCGCCCGCGTATCTGAGCGCCGCCTGCACGCGCTCATCAAGCCGGTCGCCCGTCTCAAGGCCCTCTGCCGCCGCCACTATCTCCGGCGCATCGCTCTCGAGGTGAAAGCCGGGCTCCAGGAAGGGCTGCACCTGCTCCGGCCAGGCCTGCGGCATCGGCGTGTCGCCCAGCATTGCCACGGAGTCCTCGACGATCGCCTCGCCGTCATACTCGTAGGTGGCGTAGAAGTCGAAGAGGAACTGCCGGCCGGGCTGGACCTCCGTGAGCTTCGCGGTCAGGAACTGGTTGGCCGCGGCGTCGGTGGCGGTCGTGAAGTCGGTCTCGGGCCAGACGAAGCAGGTCAGGCTAGTGAGAGTGCGTCCCGGCGCGCTGCGCGGGGTCGCGACGACGAAGGTCAACTCCGGCGCGGTCGTCTCGCCTGCGTACTCGAAGTAGATGTGGTAGTGCGCGGCTTGGGGGTACTGCTTGATCCAGCGGACCTGGGCCACGTTCTCGGCGCCCTGCAGCTTCATGGCCTGGCCGGCTTGCGTCTCAAAGACCAGCTTGTCGCGGCCAATGAGCGCCGTGGTGTTCGGAGTTATCGGCTTCAGGCCCTGCTTGCGAAGGCCTCGGACCTCCCGAGCCGTCATAGGCGCTTTGAAGGTCACCTCGACCAGGACCCGGGCATTGCGCGCCTTCTCCGCGAGCGTGCTCAGGTCGAGGTCGGCGGAGGCGTGGACGCATAGCAGCCCAGTGAGCGCGACCGCCAACAGCCAACCGCGCAGGCCCGGCGCAACATAGGTGGCTCTCTTCATAGTCGTCCCTCCCGGGGCCAGATCGCGCCGGCGACACTCTTGCAGACGCGCCGAGCACGGAATTGTTCGGTGTCGGGCCTCGTTCCTGCCGTTGCTGTCGTCGCTGTCGTATCTTTCGTTGCCGCCGTCACGCGTGTGTGCTATAATCCGCGCTTCAAGGAAGAGAGGTCAGCCGCGCAAGCAGCTCAAGGGTGGCGCGCAAGCGGTTGGACTACCGCGCAAGATGGCAGGAGAAGCGTCAACAACGGCTCTACCGGCGGCGAGTGATCACGCTGGCGGGGCTAGGCGCAGTGGCACTGGTCTTGGTGGTCCTGGTGGCGGGGCAGAGGCCGCGGGCTGCCGCCAGCTACACACTCCCCAGGCGCGATATCTGCTGGCTTACGCCCGGCGAAGGGTTCCTGCTCGTCTGCCAGCGCGAGGGGCGCCTGGCGCGCCTCGGCGGGATGGCCGGCGCCATGTCCGAGGCGGGCGCGGGCTGGGCGCGGGCCTTCACGCACCCCGCCGGATTCTGCGGCCGCGTGACGCTGGCCGGCGAGCTGGCGTTGGTGAGCTGCGCTGACGGTCGGCTGCGGGCCGTGGACGTGAGGAGCGGGGAGCAGGTCTGGGAGCGGGTCGCTGCCGGAGCGGCGGCTGAGGCGGCCGCGGCGGGTGGGGCCGCGTTCTTCGGCGCCGACAACGGCCACCTCTATGCGGTGAAGCTCAGCGACGGCACGCCTCTGTGGCAGGTCAACCTGGGCGCGGCGATCGCCTCTGCGCCTCTGGTGACCGATGAGCAGGTCATCGTGGGGACGATCGCGGGCGTGGTGCACTGCGTGGACCGCGGGACGGGTCGCAAGAGATGGCGCTTCCGCGATCCCGAGCGCGTGGGGCCGATCTATGCGTCGCCGCGCAGCGGGCCCAACAGCATCCTGGTAGGCTCGGACGACGGGAAGCTGTGCAACATCTCCCGCGAGGGCGAGCTGATCAACAGCTTCCAGGTCGGCGGGCTGATCCGCGCCCCGGTGGCAGTGGCCGGCGGCTGGGTCATTGTCGGCGACAGCGCCGGACGGCTCTGCCGGGTCAATCAGAGAGATATGACCGAGAAGTGGTGCAGGCGTCTGTCGCGAGCGGGCGGGATCACCGCCGAGCCGATAGTGGTCGGCGACAGGATCTGGTGCGCGGCAGGCAAGTACCTGGTGTGCCTGCGCACAGACACCGGCCGCGTCCTCTGGCGGCGCAAGGGCAGCGCCCAGACAACCGACTGCGTCCGCTCCGGACAGAGCCTTTACTGGGCCACCGCCGACGGGGTGGTGCGGGCGGTCAGAACGGCGGAGGCTGGAAACGACTGACGGCAACGACGAACGGCGGAGGCTCGTAGCTCGCAGGTCGCAGCTCGCAGCTCGTAGCTCGGAGTAGCAATGGATGCCAACAACAAGCCCCTGTCGCAGCGGAACTTCGCCCTGGGCGTGGTCAACGGCACCTTCTGGATGCTGGCGCGGGCGCTGAACGACCCCGAGACAATACTCCCCGCCTTCGCAGTGGCCCTGATGGGACCCAACCCGCTGTGGGTCGGTATCCTGGTGTCGCTGGTGACCGCCGGGTGGTTCTGGACGCCGATCGTGTTCTCGCCCGTGCTGTCAACGCGCCAGCGGCGTCATCCCTTCTATCAAGCCTCGGCGGCCGTGCGCATCGTGACCATGGCCGCCATCTACCTCACCGTCAGGTTCCTGGCCCAGGGCAGCCCGGCCACGGCGTTCTGGACCATCGCCCTGTGCTATCTGCTTTACACCTCCGCGGGCGGGATGGGCCTCATACCGTTTATGAGCGTCATCACCGACTCGGTGCCGGCAAACCGGCGGGGCGCCTTTTTCGGGATGAGGTATTTGTTCGGCGGGCTGCTGGCGTTCGGCGCCGGCTTCTGGATCAAATGGCTTCTGAGCGAGGAGAGCGGCATAGGCTTTCCCGACGACTACGCTCTGATGTTCGGCGTGGCAGCGATAGTTGCCGCCGTCTCTCTGTCGGTCTTCTGCTTCGCGCGCGAGCCCAGGCATAAGGTCGAGACGCGGCGGCTGCCGGTCTGGATACAGCTTGTGCGCGGGTTCAGGCGCGCGCGGCGCGAGCCGCATTTCCAGCGCATGCTCGCGGCGCGCGTGACCTACGCGGCTGCCGCAGGGCTGGTCTTCCCCTTCCTGGTCCCGTACGGCTTCAAGCACCTGGGGATGACCGAGGCGATGGTCGGCGTGCTGGTCGGGGTGCGGATGCTGTCCTACAGCAGCTCGAATATCCTGTGGATCTACCTGAGCGACCGCATCGGGAATCGGTTCCTGCTGGTCGTCTCGGGCTGGCTGCTGGTGGGCGCGGTGATGCTGGTGGCGCTCATCCAGATGGTGCCGGCCGCGCACGTGGGGACAATGCTGGGCCTGAGCTTCGACGCGCGCCTTGCGCTGTTGCTGGTGGTCTTCGCCGCCTCAGGCGCAGCCGCCAGCGGGCAGCAGCTCGGCCATATGAGCTATATGCTCGAGTTCACGCCCGAGAGGGCCCGGGCGGTCTACATAGCGACCTACTACCTGGTCCTGCTGCCGGTCGCGTTTATGCCTCTGGTCACCGCGCTGCTGATCGGGGCCGGTGGGCGTTATGCGCTCGCCTTCGCGATAGGGGGCATGATCGCCATCGCCACCCTGGCCCTCGACCTCAGCCTCAGGCGTCTGCGACCGCAGCCCCGTTTGGCGGCGAGAGCCGAGAGGCGGGAGGCGAGAAACGGCACACGGCACCGGCCGGTCGCCTGACCCCTATTACCGCGCATGGGCGCCCTACGCTGCGAGCCTCTCACTCTCGGACAAGAGCTGTCCCGTGTCCGGGTCAATGGCGCGGATGGCCCCGTCAATGGGCGCGGTCGCAAGCCTGGTCGCCACGCGCACCGAGGGGTCATCGCCGAAGCGCTCCTCCTTGCTCACGCGGACCTCGTCGCTCGCCCGCTTGCCGTCCACGTAGGCGCGCAGCCAGTCGCCGCGGTCGGCCTCGCCGTCCCAGACCAGAGCGATGTGATGCCAACTCCCGGGCTCCCAGTCGCCGAGTTCCTCCAGCCGCACCCAGGTTGACCAGCCCGCGTAGTTGGGGGCGGTGACCGCGAAGTGGAGCGCGCCAGGCGCCGAGTGCTCGACAGTGAGCGACGAGTGGTTGGCCAGGTAGGGGTGCTCGGGGCGGAGCGGACCGAAGTGAAAGAGGCAGTGGCGCGGCCGCCACATCTCGAAGCTGTCGGCCAGCGGCTCGTCGGCAGCGCGCCACGCCGGGCGCAGCCAGAACTCGAGGGTCCCGCTGCGGGAGCCAATGAGCAGCGCCTCCTCCTCGTGCCCAGGTGCAGTCATCGAGACGCCAGGCCCTCATGGGCTTCCGGTCCCGTGGCTCCACTGTTCCACATCCCGGATGTGCGTGCCCAGCGGCAGAGCCTCGAAGTAGAAGCCCTGAGGCCAGGTCACGCCTCCGTCGCGGTCCAGTTGCATCTCACAGAGCACACGCTCCACCCGGCGCTCCGGCGGCGTAGTCAGCATGCGGACCAGACTGTCTGCGAGCGGCGGCAGGGCCGCCGGGCCGTCGCTGCCGTCGTGTTCGGCGAGCCACTGCTCAATGAACTGCGCGGCCTCCTGGGGCGAGAATGCGGGCAGCCACGCCTTGTCGGCATGCGCCGAGCGGTAGTGCATGTTCTTGAGCATGGCAGGGGCATTGAGCCATCGGGCCAGCTCCAGGTCCATGAAGGCGACGACCCGTGCCATCCGCACCTCGGCAGCATCGCGGCCGCCGACGTGCGAGTACTTGCCCCGTTCGGCCGCCAGGGCTCGGAGCAGCAGGTCTCGCGGGTTGGGGTCTCCGCACTGGGCCGCCGCGACCGCGGCTGCTGCCAGGCTCAGATGAGGCGAGGGCCGACGCCGTCCCTCCGACAGCTTGCTCCGGGCGCTGAAGCCGTCCGTCAGCCGGCGCATCTTGTCCAAGGCCGCACGCGCGGCCTTCGGGTGTTTGCCGGCGGCGCGCACCGCGATGATGGCGTACCTCGCCAGCAGGTCGCGGAGGCCCTCAGCTCCAGGCCGGTTCTCGGCCGCGACCTGGAGGGCGAATTCGGGGTTGACCCCGGCGGCCATATACACGAAATCGCGGGGCACTGCCATCATTGGCCCGGGACGGATCCTGACCGCCGTGCGCACCAGCGCACGCGCCGTCGCTGGATCTCCGTCGGCAACCGCCAGTGCCAGCCACAGGCAGGCGTCTGCACGCTTCCATTCGCCGGACGTCCCTTCCACAAGACGGCGGGCGCGCGCCACGTCGAAGTCCGCCAGCGCGATAGCGACTGGCGTCACAAACGACGCGTGTGGCCGCTGCTTCTTCGCCAGTGCCCGTAGCGCCCTGTCCATGTACTGCGTGGCCTTGGCGCGCTCACCCAGCGCCAGGTAGATGGCGCCGAGCCTCGCAACTGTGGTCACGTTCATGTTGGGCCCATCGGTGCGCGTGGACTGCTCGATCCTGCGGACGAGCTTACGCGCTACCTGCGGCGCCGTCTCTGCCAGCTCTCGAGCGAAGACGAGCCGCTGGCGGTACTTGATGTAGTCGAACTGCTCGATGGCCTCGAGGGCTGCCTGGGGGTCGCTGCCAGCCAGCGTTCGTGCCGCCTGCACTCTCACCTCATCCGTGAGGTAGTAGCCCAGCTCCTCCATGGTCGCCAGGGCCCGCTCTGGCTGAACGCGCACCCAGGCGGTGAGGAGGCCGTGCAGCCGGGTGCGCAGCTTCGAGTCCTCCGGCCTCCCGAGCCGCGAGACCGCGCGGGTCACCACCGCCGTGACGATCTCGCGCTCCCGCTCCGTGGACACCTGCTGCAAGGTGACCGTGAACTCGTCAGCCCAGGGCGCGCGTGAGCCCCTGGGGCACAGCCGGATCTCCGGTCCCGGCATTCCAGGGCCGCTGAGCGTCCCGCCCAGGTAGTACCCTCTTTTCTCGGCGAAGACATAGCCCTCGTCGAGAAAGAGGCCATCGAGTGTGAAGGCACCATCGCGCTTAGTGACGGTCCGTGCTGGCTCAGGCGCCGTGTAGCTAGTTACTGCGGCGCCGCGCACGGGCCTGCCGTGGGTGTCCACGACTCGGCCAGTGAGCTTCACGCCACGCCGGGTGAGGACGATGTTGCCCAGGTCGCGTGTCTCCCCCGGGAGCAGATGTAAGGTACCGAAGGCCCACGGCTCGTCTCGAGTCACGGCCCCATCGAACACGGAGTGCCCCAGCCGCTCCCCGATGCTGATGCTGTAGCTGGGGGCGGGAGGCAGCGGCCCGCTCGAGAAGCTGCCGTCGGCCGCCAGCGGAATCCATCCTATCAAGGTCGATGTCGTCGAGCTGTGCGGCCCGTAGCCGCCGTCGGTGCGAAGCCAGGGGTCAGGAACAGGCCGGCCGTCATCGAGCGTCAGCCTGCCCTTCACGCAGCGCCCGGCCCCCTTCTGAAGGACGAGAGCCACCTCCTGGCCCTGTGCCACCTTCACCCGCACGGGCGTCGCGGTCACGGCGTCGCCTTTGCGCGCAATGAGCCGGAGGGTGTCGCCGGCCCGAAGGGCGGGAAGCATGAACTCGCCCGCCTGGTCGGAGAGCCTCACCACGTCCGCATAGTGCCGCTGGCCGGGGAGGGTTACGACGCTGGCCCCCGCTACTGGTCGTCCCCGCTGATCCACGACCCTCCCCCGCTGCCGCACGCCTGTCGCCAGCACCAGGTCGGGGGCACGGTTGCGGTCGTGCGCTGCGACCGCGAGGGCCTTCTCGTAGGCCTCTGTCCTCAGATAGGGCTGCGGCGCGTGCCAGACGCTGAGGCGTATCTCCGCCGGTGGGGCGTGGAACGCGAAGCTCCCATCCGCGTCGCTCACGTCGGCGAAGGGCGAGAAGTTGTCCCCCTGCAGGCAGTAGACGACAGCCACATCAGGAACGCCTGCGCCTGCGGCGGTCAAGACCCGACCGGAGACGCGGTAGCGCCGCTGCAGCGGAAGGGTGAGGCGGGTGGTCTCCCCGGCGGTCAGCACAGTGCCCTCGAGTTTCTCAGCCTGCCAGGGGTCGTCCGGCGAGTGGCGCAGTCTGACGTCGCAGGTGCCCGCGGCCAGCTTTCCGCAGCGGAAGCGCCCCTGTTCGTCCGTGACGACGGTGAAGATAACGCCCGTGCGTGAGTCGTCGCCGGGCTCGGGAAAGGCGATGATCTCGATAAGCCGATTGCTGAGTGCTTCCGGCTCCTCACAACGGAGGACGCCCGCCAGTGTAGCGGGGGATTGCAGCGCTACCGTGGTCTCAGCTTCTTTCGGCCAATGAAGTCGGACCTCGGCGAAACCCGGCGCAGTGACATTCAGCGTGCAGCGGACGCATTGCGCGCAGCAGAGCTGGAGGGCAATCCATCCCTCTTCGTCCGCCGTCATGGCAAGCTTCTCCTGCAGCCCGAGTGGTAGCCGGGGCAGGCCAGGTACGGGAGCAGGATCCCAGATCCGGGGGCGCAGCAGCAGTGCGAGGCTGTCAACCCGTGCACCGGCCTGCGGCAAGGGCTCCCCCTCGCCGTTCACCACCCGGATTCTGCGGCTCCCGACCGGCGGCAGCACAATCGAAGGCGCCTGCCCGTCCGGCCAGAAGGTCGCCATTCCCAGCGCGTACCCGGGCTTGTGCGCCAAGAGCGCGTAGCGCCGAGCGCCTGGCACTCGCGGCTGATCGAATGCCAGCCGGCCCTCCTCATCGCTCACGGCCTCGTCTATGATCTCGGGGTAATAGCTGGTGTGGCCCTCCGCGCACAGCCACACGCTGGCTTCCGCAATCGGCTGGCCGTCGAGGTCAACGACCCTGGGGGGGCCGTCGTCAAAGCGAGGGGGACGCAGGGACAACGCCGTCGCCCGCTCCGCGCTGATGGGTGCTGTCTCCTCAGTGGTTGCCGCCTGGCCTGTTTCGGTTCCGCGTCGCTCACAGCCCACAAGCGACAAGACTGCGGCCAGCGCAATGCCACACAGCCACAAGATCCTGGACACTGCTTCCACCTCCAAACATACGCAGACGCAGTGAGCGCGGCCCGTCACTTGCCCGGGCTCACGTCCTGCAGTTTCCCCGGCAGTGCGCCTGATC
>CBFDBV010000096.1:0-12366 GCA_965603135.1 uncultured bacterium | reverse complement strand
TGGCTCAACCGCAGTTCGAAGCCCTGGCCTCTTGTCTCGCATGAGCCCTACCTGCAGATTCGCAACCTGACCCAGTTGCCCGACCTGCTGCCGAATCCGTCCACGCCCGGCTAGCCGGGGGCCTGGGCGACGCGCCGGTGCCGTTGGCCGTTGGTCGGAGGTCCGATGTCCGAGGTCCGACAATGAAACTCGCGCCCACACATTACAGACATCCCGCCGAGATCCCGACGCTCATCGCCTCTTTGGGGATGGTCATCACCATCTTCCTGCTGGCCGAGGCAGTGATGCTGTTCTTCCTCACCATCGGCGCGGTGCTCACGCTGTTCACCTCGCTGATCGTTGACCTGCCCCTGATCCTGCTCTACCATCTCGGTCTCATCTGGGGCCTGCTTCAGATTCATCTCCGGCACCAGGCCCTGCGCAATGCTGCCGTGCGCGCCGGCCCGGGCCAGCACCAGGAGGTTCACCAGGCAGCCGTCGAGGTGGCTCGCCGCCTGGGTATGTCCGCCACTCCGCCCGTGTACGTTATGCAGGCCGAGCAGGCCAACGCCTTCGCCATCGGCATCAGCAGCCCGGACATCTTCATCACCGAGGCGCTGCTGGGGCTGCTCTCTCCGGCCGAGCTGCAAGGCATCCTGGGTCACGAGATGGGGCACGTCAAGGCCCGCCACACCATGCTTCAGACCCTGGTTGAGTATCCGCTGCGGGCCGCCTTCGTTCACTGGACGATGCTCCTGCCGTTCTGGCTGGGCAACCTGGCGACGCGGTGGTGGTCGCGCATGGCCGAGTACAGCGCCGACCGCGCCGCGACGATAGCAGCAGGCGGCCCTGAGCCCTTCGCGCAGGCCCTCGTCAAGATGGTCAACTTCGGCAGCGGCGGGGATGCCATCTCCGAGGGCGAGCTACGCCGGTATCTCACCGGCGCCACCGCCCAGGCCTCGGCCGAGGCGGCCGTCGCGGAGCTGGCGATGACCCATCCGCTGGTTGAGCGTCGCCTGACCGCCATCGGCCGCTTCGCCGCCTCCGAGAAGTTCCAGAACTGCCTCGCCATTGTCGGGCTGTCCGAAGCGCCGCCGCAGCCCAGGGCTCCCGATCCCGAGCGCGCCGGGGTGCTGCCTTATGTCGTTACGGTCTTCCTGGCGGCTCTCTACTTCGGCCCACCGGCGCTCTTGCTGTCGCTCGGCCTGCTGGCCGCCGTGGCCGGTTCGCGCGCGGAGACGCCCTCGGCGCCACGGCAGGAGGCAGTTGAGCCGTTTCAGCCGGCGCCGGTCGAGCCCGCGCCTCTTGTCGCTCCGGAGACGCCGGTGCCTGGTAAGCCTGCGCCCGAGCACTTGCCAGCCACGGAGGCGGCGCCGGATAGCCTGGACGTTGAAGCGGGTATGCTGGAGTTGGCGCGCCTGCACAAGGCTCGCGGTGAGTACGCCAAGGCCCGCCGCGTGCTGGAAGACCTCATCCGGGCGAGGCCTGCCAATGTCGAGGGACACTACTTGCTGGCCTGGGTGTGCGCTCTCAGCGGCGACAAGGAGACCGCGCGCATGGAGTTCACGGCCACGGCCAACCTCGCGCAGCCGGGCACGCAGATGCACAGGCAGGCCGAAGCGGCGCTCAAACGCCTCGGCCCCTAGCAGGACCAAGTGACCGTGGCCCCAAGAGGGGCTGGGGCCGTTACTCCTCAGGGATCGTCTCGGGGCCCGGCAGTGCGGCGCGAGTGGTCGAGCCGGCTGGACGTCAGCGTAAGGAAGAGGTGACGGTGATGTGGAGCCGGGTCTGCGTTAGGAATTCGCACGCGGCGGCATTGTTGGCCTGTGTCGTAGCGTGCGTCCTGCTGGCGTCCGGCAAGGCGCCGTGCCAGGAGCCCGCCGGGCAGCAGATTCAGGTGCGTGCTGAGCCGCAGTGCTTCAGTAGGCTCGGCGACCAGGCCGAGCTCTCAGTGACCCTCAAGGACGACCGCGGCGAGCCCGTGGCCCTCGAGCAGGTCACGCTCATACCGCCGCCGGGGTTGGCCCGGCCGGTCACGGCCACCACCGATGATCGCGGCATCGTCGCCTTCACCATCCAGCACACCGACGAGCAGGCCCGGTCGTACACCTACACGATCCGCGCCCTCGGACAGACGAAGACCATCACGCTGCCCGTGGGGGCGATCACGGTCGAGATGAACCCCGTCACCGGCAAGCCCTACGCCGGCATCGTCGCCGACGGGGTCAGCAACCTCGGCATCGGGATAACGCTCCCGACCACGCAGGGCACCGCAGTTCGGGTCAACAAGCCCGCCCTCGGGAGCCTGAAGGTGCAGGGCAAGGAGCTGCCTGTGACGGGGGAGATACGCCTCGACGCCTCCGGCCAAGCGCAGATCACCTACCATCCGCCGGCCTATCTCCAGGACGCTCAGTTGACCGAGCCGCTGCCGTTGGCGGCAGGCGCCAACGCCGGGGCCACCACCTGGGGGGCGGTCGTGCCGCTGGACTTCGCTGTTACCGACGCCTCGGGAAAGACGAACACCTTCCCCATCGAGATCCGCGTCTACCGTCCGCCGGTTATCTTGGTGCATGGCTTTCTGGGTGCCACTGACACCTGGGCGAAGCTAGCCAGTCACCTGCGCAATCATCGCTTTGACGCCCGGTTTGGGGAGTTCTATGCTGGCGATGAGTCCATCGAGGCACAGTCCTTGAAGCTCGCCCAAGACACCGGCGAGTTGACGATGGAGTACGCCAGCCACGGCGCCAAGCTCTCCAAGCTGGACGTGGTCGGGCACAGCATGGGCGGCCTGATCGCGCGTCACTACGTCAAGGGCTCGGGAGGCTACCAGGGCGACGTGCGCAAGCTCATCATGGTCGGCACCCCGAACCACGGCGTCGGCTGGATGCGCAAGAAGGTGGGGGAATGGTACGCCGGATGGGAGGGCAAACACCAGAGGGCGGCTGCGCAGCTCTATGAGCGCAGCCCATTCATCGCAAGGCTTAACCAGGGCGAGGAGATCGGCGCGCACCTGGATATGAACGTGCAATACGGCAATATCTACGGCTTCGCAGACGACTGGGTAGTAAGCGCTGCCTCAGCCGACCTGAATGGCGTCGCCTCCAAGCTGCTATCAGGCGTTTCTCATTCCGCGGCCCTGCCAGGCGCCATGGGCACACCGATCACCGAACATGCCGGGGCGCACAGCCAGATCTTGGAATGGCTGACCTCGGACATCTATCGGCCGCCCCTTGTCGGTTCCAGCGCGCGCGTGGTGGCCGGAGCCGGAGAGGTCATTATCAGGACCTGGCACAAGGAAGGGAAGACCGACACACCTCTCGCTCCCGGCTCTGAGCCGGTTGAACTCAAGCCGTGGCAGACTGTGATCACTGGCACCGGTGGCAAGGCCAAGATCTGGCTGACTGTGAACGACAAGCCCTGGGGCAAGATTGATCTCGATGCAAGCACTGAACTCGGCGTGGATTACGTCTCCCCCCGGTTGGTTGAGATCCAGATGAAGCGCGGCCGGGCTGTGTTCGTCACCAATACGAACGAGTGGGGCGGACACTTCTCGGTGGCCCTGACGCCCCAGCAGGGCGATCTCTTCACCCCGTCCTCGTTCAGGGCTTACCGACTTGCTCCGCGGGCCGTGGCTCGCGGCCTCGAGACCCAATTCGCGGTGTCGGCAGGCGAGACCATCGAGGTATTCTCCCTCGAGGGCAGCGTCGCCGTCGAAACGGCGGATCTCGCCGGCAACCCGGTGAGCAGCCTGCTCGACAGCGGCGAGGGGCTTGCCATCCAGCCGGGCGGCATTACGACGGCGCTCGTGATGGCCCCGACTGCGTGGTGGGAAGACCCGTTCTATCAGGCAGCCGCGGAGGGCATCGGGACTGCCCCGCCGCCAGCGGAGGTTCCGGACACGGGCAAGCCCGCGGTTGCCCTGTCGCCCGACAGCGTGGTGAAGCAGGCGGTGGTCTGCGAGCGCATCGGCGAGGAGAGCGTGCCCGAGGGAGTGCGC
This sequence comes from uncultured bacterium, assembly GCA_965603135.1. Classification (GTDB taxonomy): domain Bacteria; phylum Armatimonadota; class Zipacnadia; order Zipacnadales; family UBA5352; genus CBFDBV01. The sequence goes on along the minus strand of CBFDBV010000096.1, from coordinate 8,390 downwards.
GAGAGGTTCCCGGCGGGCACGGAGAAGGTCGGCCTGTTCCTGGAGATTGAGGACGCGCCTCCGAACACTGAGTTGAGCTTCCGCTGGTATCACGGGGACACGCTGCTACGCCGCCAGATCATCATCATCTCCGGCGACAAGAAGACGATCACGTACATCTATGCGGCGGACCAGGAGCACCTCTGGCCGGGCAGGTATGCGATAGAGATCGTGGAGAAGGGCAACCTGATCGCCCGCCTGATCTTCACTGTCGGTTAGCCGCGCAGGCCGGGCAGTTCGAACGCGTTATCGAGATGGGGTGAGCGGGATGTCAGGGCGATACGCGCCGGTGAGCCTGGCAATGGTATGCCTGCTGTGCGCAGTGTGGCCGGCCAAAGGCGAGCAGGTGACTATCACCGGCACCGTCATTGGCGCTGAGCGCGAGGCGTTGGGAGAATGCCGAGTGCTCGTCCGTAGCCGTGACTATGACCGCCGATGGACGTGGCCGACTGCGCAGACCAATACGGACGGCCAGGGACGGTTCTCCTGCGCACTTGAGCCCAGGCATCTGCGTCGGCCGGTGCAGGTGGCCGCGGTCAAGGAGGGCATGGCCATCGGGTGGACCAGAGCAGCCGCCGGGGACGAGATAGCCGTCCAGCTCGGAGCGGCTCCCGTGGCCTGCGCGGGCTCAGTGAGCGACGCTGATGGCAACCCGATTGCGGGTGCGCAGGTCTGGGTCCACCAGCTCAGTCGGCCCTTCGGCCACGACCTGCCCAGGGAGTACCTCTACCTGGGTCAGGTGAAGTTCCTCAGCGCCACCACTGACGAGGTGGGCGCCTTCGAGATCGGCAACCTGCCTCCGGGCGGCGTGATGGGGATCGCGGCCGTAGCCGAGGGCTTCGAGTGCCTGACCATCGCACGCGAGATAGCCGCCGAGCGCCGCGACATCAGGCTCGTGCTTCAGCCAGAGGCCAGCATCTCCGGGACCGTGACGCGGGCGGGCCAGGCCGTCGGAGGCGTGCGCGTGCTGGCCAGGAGCAAGGCCGACGAGGACAGGCAGGTCGAGGCGCTGTCGGGCGCGGATGGAAGCTACTGGTTCGGACACCTGTCGCCGGGCAGCTACACGGTGAGGACCGAGCTGAACGAGCAGTTCGCGGCGGAGGTGCTGCATGGCATCGCGGTCGAGGCCGGCCAACATGTCACGGGCGCCGACATCCAGTTGTTCGCCGGGGGACTTCTACAGGGCACGGTGAGGGAGGCAGAGACGGGACGGTCTCTTGTCGGCGTCTCCGTCGCCGTCAGATGGCCACGGCCGTCCGAGCCTGGCTACGCCTGGACGATCGTCTCGAGTGATCCCGCCGGCCGGTATGCCTTCCGCCTGCCGCCGGGGGAGGCGAAGGTCTCGTACTGGCCCTACGATGTTGGCTACGAAGGCGGCGACCCCGCAAGCCACACAGTTCACATCGTTGAGGGTGAGACGCTCAGCGGCCTCGACATCGTCCTCAAGCCGTACCCGAGCATATCAGGGCGCGTCCTCGGCCCGGACGGAAAGCCGGTCGCCGGCGCCCAGCTTGCGCCGGTCTCCGAGTGGTACATCGGCCCGCTGGAGGTCTACCTCAGAGCGCAGAGCGACGACGAGGGGCACTTCGAGATGTCGGTTGGCCGTGACCCCCGGGAGGAGATCGTCTTCGCCGTGTTCGGGCGACACCTGGGGCGCGGCCTCGCCGGAATCGCCGTCATGGAGGATCCCGATGAGCCGCTCGAAGTACGGCTGTCCCGGGGGGCCTACGCGGTAACCGACGTCGTTGACCCTCAGGGCAACCCCCTGCCCGGCACTCCTGTGGGCCTGAGCATGATATGCCGCGGCCCCAACGGCTGGCACTTCATCAGCACCTCGAGTGACGAGCAGGGCTGCGCGCGCTTCGGTCCCCTGGCACCTGGCGTGTCCGTGGAACTGAGGCCAGCGCCCAACACCCGCAGGCGCCTCCTCGACCCGATGTCGCTGTGGAGGGACCTGGGTGAGGTAACGCTCGCTCCCGGGCAGGAGTACACGTTGCCGCCGCTGCAACTCAATCCACAGGGCCGCAGCCTCGAGGGCTGGGTCCTTGACGGCGACCATCGCCCCATCCCCGGAGCCCTCATCCACGCGGCGCAGCACCGTGGACTGGCCTTCGCCGACGAGCAGGGGCATTTCGAGCTGGCCGGACTGCCGGTTAAGGGGAAGGTGTGGCTTACGGCGACGCATCCGATCCAGCCCCTCTGGGCGGCCGAAGAGGTTGACCCAGACTGGGACATCGAGCCGAGCCTGGTGCTGCGACCGACCGGCAGTATCAAAGGGCGAATAGTTGATCGGGAGGGCAATCCTGTGGCGGGGGCGTGGGTCCGCCACAGACACCACGTGTACATGCCGTCCTCGTGGGAGCTGCGCAAGCGCCGGAATGCACAGGGAGCAAGGTGGGGCGTGCGCACGGATGAGGAGGGCCGGTGGCAGATTGACGGCCTCGTGCCGGGCGCGGAGTGCATGTTCATGGTGGAGGAGCCTGGCAGCAACGTCGCGAGCGGCCTCGAGCCGGTGATCGTGAAGTCGGGCGAGACGATAGACCTGGGCGACAGGTTATTGAGGGAACCCAAGATCCCTGGACCCGGTGGACGCCAGATCAAACCGGACTGACCGTGTCCGCCGTGGCGAGGTCTCCGCGTTGTAAGAACGCCGAAATTCCTGTATCATTGGACTGGAAGTCACCGCAGAGAACTACCGACCATGCTGTGGTGCCAGGCCGTACTCCTCCCGCAAGATCGTCCAGGAGCGAATCTGAATGACGCACGAACAGCAGCTTGAGGCCCTGGTCAGCGATGCCACCGACCTGGTGTCTCCCCAAGAGCTGCTCGAGAAACTCAAATCCGGCCGGCCCCTTCGCATCAAGTACGGCGCCGATCCCTCCGCCCCTGACCTGCACCTGGGCCACAGCGTCCCTATGAGCAAGCTCCGGCGCTTCCAGGAGTTCGGCCATAAGGTCATCTTCATCATCGGCGATTTCACCGGCCGCATCGGCGACCCCAGCGGCCGCTCCAAGACCCGCCCGATGCTCTCCACCGAGGAGATCGAGGCCAACGCGCAGACCTTCGCCGAGCAGGCCGGCAAGATCCTCGACATCGAGGCCTGCGAGATACGCTACAACAGCGAGTGGCTGGACGAACTCGGCGCCGACGGGATGATCAAGCTCGCCTCGCGCTACACCCTCGCGCGGATGCTCGAACGCGACGATTTCGCCCAGCGTATGGCCGCGGAGAGCCCCGTCTCAATCGTGGAGCTTCTCTACCCGCTGCTCCAAGGCTACGATTCGGTGGCCATCGAGGCGGACGTCGAAATCGGCGGCACCGACCAGCTCTTCAACTTCCTGGTCGCGCGCGACATTATGCGCGCCTACGGCCAGGTCCCGCAGGTGGTCGCCACCTGGCCGCTGCTGGTGGGCACCGACGGCGTCGAGAAAATGAGCAAGTCGCTGGGCAACTACGTAGGCATCGCCGACGAGCCCTACGATATGTTCGGCAAGCTGATGTCTATCGCCGACGATCAACTCCCGCACTACTACGCGCTGCTGACCGAGCGCAGCTACGAGGGCGCCCGCCAGCTCGACGAGGATATGCAGGCCGGCAAGGTGCACCCGATGGACGCAAAGAAGGAGCTGGCCCACGGCATCGTGGCGACCTACCACAGCGCGGCCGATGCCGACGCCGCTCAGGCAGAGTTCGAGCGGGTCTTCAGCAAGGGCGAGTTGCCCTCAGAGGTAGGAGAGCTGTCCTATGCCGCTGACGTCTTGATCGGCCCACCCGATGACCCGGCCATATGGATAGTCAAACTCGTCGTGGACACGCACGGGTCGCTGTCGAACTCAGACGCGCGTCGGCTGATCCGACAGGGGGCCGTGAAGCTGAACGGCGAGAAGATCGAGGACGAGACGCAGAACGTCAAGGTCAGCGACGGCGACGTGTTACAAGTGGGGAAACGGCACTTCGCGCGGATCAAGCTGCCGAGCGGCTAGGCAGTTGCGAGTGGCGAGCCGCGAGTCCTGTAGGTCGGGCTTTCTGGCCCGACTTGACGGTCAACGGAGTCGGGCAGGAATGCCCGACCTACGAGCGAACGGCAACGCCGAGTCGTTAGTCGGAAGTCGGAGGTCGGTTGTCGGAAATCGGAGGTTCTCAAGGAGGCGATAGACGTGGCGAATGACGAGGGCAAGAACGTCCTTCCGATACTCGGAGCGGCGGCGGTAGGCGCGGCGGTGGGTGCGGCCGTGGCGCTGCTGCTGGCGCCCAAGTCCGGCGCGGAGATGCGCGAGGATGTGAAGAAGTTCGCTGGCGAGGCCAAGGGTAAGGCCGAGGATTTCTTCAAGGACACCGTGGCGGACACGGCCCGGCAGATCAAGGAGCAGGTGCAGGAGCAGTTCGGCAAGAGCGAGGCGGGCGACGACGGCTCCAAGGCCTCCGAGGAAGCATAGCGCCCTTCGGGCGCAGCAACGACAGGAACGGCAGTAGCGAGTAGCGAGTGTACCGCTTGGATGTTTGCCGTTCGTCGTTGCTCGCCACTCGCCACTGTCGTTCTCAGAGGTTAGGGGGCTCCGGCAGGCTGCCGCTGCCGTAGTCGGCATCAATCAGATAGGTCGGCCCGTGCACCGCGTCCAGGTCCAGGGCCTCATCAGACTCCGGTACCGCCACCGTGGCAGGAGGGCTCGCTACCACCTCCCACGCATCCCCGACTGCCACCGAGAACGCGCGATTCCCCTCGTCCACGTCCTCTATCGTGTACTTCCCGTCATCCCCGGTAGTGGCGCTCTCGCCCCCCACCGTCACCTGGATGCCGCTTACCCCCTCCCGGGAGGGAAGCTCCAGCACGCTCCCCTTCACCGTGGCGCCGGTCAGGCCCAGTAGCTCGGCCAGTCCACCGCACCCCGAAAGCCAGATGGCAAGTGCGCTCAGAGCCACGAGCGTGCCGACCTCAAGCTTCGCTTGAGTCGGCATCCCGACCCGACCGCGCCAGCGGGTCGGGGTCGGGACTCGCCGCGAGCTGTGCCGCGTGCGCATTCGTCGCGTCGCCTCCTACCTGCCGACATCCGACTTCCGACTTCCGACCACCGACTAACGGCGCGCGCCAGTGTCGGGCCCGCCTTCGCCAAGGCTACGGCGGACAGGCTTGGGAAGCCCGACCTACAGGTCGTAGTAGCTCGAAGGGTCGTGGCCGTTGTTCGCTGTCGTTAGCTGTCGTTTGCTGCCGTTCGCTGCCGTATCTACCTGCGGACTGTCATGTCACCCAGAGCACTGACCTCGGCGCCATCGTCGGCGCGAGCGGTGATGCGCACCAGGTAGTGCCCGCTCGGCACCTCGCTGCCGGCCTCGCCGCGCAGGTCCCACGCGGCCGTGCGCAGGCCCGCGGCCGAGGGCCGCGCGTAGGCGATGCAGCGGATGCAGCGCCCGGCGATGTTGTAGGCGCGGATGCTCACCTCGGCATCCGCCGAGAGTGTGTAGCTGATCGTCATCCGACCGGCATTCACCTGTTGCGCCACCACGCCGGTGATCAGCACCGGCTGGCCCGCGCCCTCGGTCACCTGCAACAGGAAGTGCCGGGGTGCCTCGGACGAGGCTCTGTACTCATACCTGGCCGTGGTGCGCATGTTGACGGTCTTGTCGGCGTCCCGGTCAGTGAGGCGGACCTTGCAGTTCCCAGGGACGCTGGAGAGGTCGGGCCAGGCGACCGTCACCTGTTGCCCGACCGCAGCGCTGCTAACCTCGAATTCCCACTCATAGGCGGGACCGGGCTGCTCGGCGCAGAAGTCCAGGGCCTTGGGCGAGCCCGCGGCGGAGGTGAAGCAGAGGTCCACCGCCCCGTGCGCGGCCGGTGGGTTCGGAACATCGAGCGCATCGCCGCGCGGGCTGACCCCGCAGTAGTTGGCCGAGTCCAGGGCGCCGCCCGCCGAGGCGACCAGTTGAATGACCCACACGTCGTCCCGTCCCGCCTGGGCGGGATCGCCGACCGACATCGGCTCGACACCGGCCACTGCCGCGCTCTGATCCAGGATCAGGCTGCAATCGCTGTGGGCGAAGGTCCAGTAGCCCCGCCAGGCTGTCAGTTGCGAGGTGACGCCCACCAGGCCCTGTATCGGCGCCACCAGGTGATAGTCGCCGCCGTAGTACGCCCACGCGATCTGAGGCATCTGACCGGCGGGATCGGACGACATCGCCGCGATGGACAGATTCTCGTTCCACGGCAGGGCCATCAGGTTCCAGCCAGCTTTCGCAGCGGCGGTGAACTGCGTCTGCGCGTAGGGCGCGCCTGGTATCTGCGCCTGCTGCTGAGACGCGAACCTGGCCCAGCACCCCTCCCCCAGCGCACAGATGCCGCTCGGGGTAGTCTCGGTGATGTAGGCCTGGCCCGCCGCATCCCAGCGCGCGACGCCGCTGGCGCCCAGCAGGGCCTCCATCGAGCCGCCGAAGATGATGTCGAGCGGCACGCCGAGGGTTCGCAGCCCCTCCGGGAAGGTGTGCCTGAAGGCAGGGAACACGCGCTGCTCAAAGGACGGGCTCGCCGAGACGCCGGCATTCTCGCTGCACGTTACGGTTACGGCGATAGTGTAGTCTCTGGCTGAGCCAACCGCCGGCGCGGTCCACTTCGGGTTCTGTGCGGTGGCATCGTCGAAGCTGCCCGCGCCGCCCTGGGCAGTCCACTGGTAGGTCAGGTCGTGGCCCCGCGTGTCCTCGGCGGTCACCGCGCACTGAACCTGGACGTCGCCGGTCGAAGCCACCGGGTCAGGGTCGCCCGCCGGCCCGGCCGTGATGATGACCTCGTGCTGCGAGGTCACCCGCTGCGTGTACGAGGCGGAGGCGCTGACGGAGGCGTCCTGGCTGCACGTGGCCGTCACGGTCATCGTGTACTCGACGCTCTGATCGGGGGCGAGGGTGGGAGCGGTCCACGTGGGGTTCTGCGCGGTGGCATCGTCGAAGCTGCCTGCGCCGTCCTCGGCAGTCCACTGGTAGGTCACGTTGTGCCCGAGGCCATCCTGGGCAGCCGCGCTGCACTGCACTTGTCCGCCCGAGGCGACGGGGTTGGGGATCCCCGCTGGCCCGCCGGTGATGGTGATGGTGTGCGGCGGCGGTGTCCCGCCCAGGTTCAGATACTCGAAGGCGACGGCCGGTTGCGCATCGTAGAGCTGCGCGTGCTGGCCGCTGTTGAACTGCGTGGCTCGGGGACCGGCGTAGGCGTAGATCTCCTCGGCGGTTACCCAGTCGTCCGAGTTCGCGTCCGCCGGCCCTGCCATGCCCTCCAGCAGGTAGTAGTTCAGGACATCATGTTCAAGTGCAGGGTCCTCAGCGCAGGTTTCATCGTCGTCGGCGGCGGTGATGACGACCCCGTAGCCGTTGTCGTCGAGGTCCCTGGGGCCCATCGTGTCCCTGGCGGCCATGGCCCGGCGCAGGTCATCTGCGAAGCTGTCCCGGGGTGTGCCCGGCGGATCGCCCCGACCCAGGCCCTTGGCCGTCAGCGTGCCCTTGATGAAGCCGCCCGAGTGACAGGCGCACAGGACCACGATCAGCTTCTGGGTGGGTAGCCCCGCCGCCCACTGGCCCAGCTCGTCATCGCGGATGTCGTTCTCCAGGTCGCTCTCGCAGAGGAACTCGTCATCGCCGCCGCCCTCGTCAATGGGCGCGACGTCGGTGTCGGTGGTGCCGTGGCCGCTGAAGAAGAAGAGGCACAGGTCGTCGGAGTCAGCGGCGGCGGCCATCCGGTTGAGGGCCGCCCAGATGTTGGCCGCGGTCGCCTGGCGGTCAACTACCAGTTCGATGTTCGCGCTGTCCCAGTTGCTTCCGGCCAGCAGCGCGTCGCGGAAGTCCCTCGCATCGTCGGCGCAGTAGTCGAGGTCGTTCCAGATGCCGACGTAGTCGGCTATGCCCACGATCACCGCCCGGTGGGTGGTCACGCCGTCGGCAGCCGAGGCGATCACGACGCCCCACGCCATCAGCGTCGCGGCACACACCGCGGTCGTCAACAGGCTCGGTCCTTTGTCTCGCGTTACGTCAGCAGCCCCCTTCAACAATCTCCAGTAGGGCGGGCTTCCAGCCCGCGGGCGGGCCCGCCGTCGCCAAGGCTATGGCGGCTAAACTGGAAGCCCGCCGCACGCTCGCCACTCGCTACTCGCAACTGTCGTTGCTGCGGCCGCAGGCCGCCGTTAGCTGCGAATGCAGGCCTCGCGTCCGCCGCGGATGACGTGCCCCAACAGCGCCTTTGTGCTCTGCGAGTCGTAGACCGCCAGCTTGCCGCCGATCAGCACGTGCGGGATGCCTACCGGATACTGATGGCCGTTCTCGAAAGTCGCGCGGTCGCGGACGGTCTCCGGGTCGAAGACCGCCAGGTCGGCAATGTACCC
>CBFDBV010000095.1:0-12442 GCA_965603135.1 uncultured bacterium | reverse complement strand
CCGCCGAGGCGGGACGCCGCCGCCATCTCCAGTCTCTCGCCACCGCATCATGCCGAGCCAGCAGTTGCGGACTGTCCCTATTGTCCCGACCGGCCAGAAGCGGCTCCCCTCGCCGTGAAGGGCCGATTGGGCAATTGCCCCCCGTATTCGTGAGACCCCAGGCGGCGGGCGCGGGCGCGGGGTAAGATGATGTGCGTCACCCTCCCCAGGATGGCGTCCAGAGGGATAGGGCCGACGTCGCGGTCGCGGCTGTCGGCGCTGAGGTTGCGGTTGTCACCCAACACAAAGACCGTGTCGTCCGGGATCGCGATCTCGAAGTAGAACTCGCGGACGTGAGGCTCCTGCTTCAGGTAGGGCTCGCGCAGCAGCTTGCCGTTGAGCCGAACGTAGCCGGAGGCCATCTCCAGCCGATCACCGCCAATGCCGATGACGCGCTTGACCAGAAGCTCGCCGGCGCGGTCCGCGTAGACGATGATGTCGCCGCGCTGAGGACCGCCAGTGCCGTAGGCGTCGAGGCGGATGAGGATGCGATCGTCGGGGACCAAGGTCGGCTCCATCGAGGCGCTGGGGACGTAACCGACCCTGATGACGTTGGCGTGCAAGTACCACAGCAAGCCGATGAACGCGATGGGCACCACCACGCGCACCGTCAGGCGCAACAAGCGCGCCCACCACGCGGCTCTCTCGCGGTCACCAACCTTGCGAGCCATGCTGTAGAGACCTCTGCTGGGTACGAGTTGCGAGTTGCGAGCTACGGCAAACGGCGAACGGGAACGACGAGCTGGGAGCTACAGCAAACGGCATGGGCCGGATGGGGGCCCCTGCGGCTCCTTCCGCCTTCGCCAAGGCTTCCCCCTTCGCTAAAGCTACGGGAGACAGGTTGGCGGACAGGTGCGGACCTCAAGCTTCGCTTGAGTCGGCATCCCGACCCCGATCGCGTAGCGCACCGGGGGTCGGGACTTGGAAGCCCGCCCCACTGGAGGCTATGAAACGGGCTCTACAGCTCGATGCCGAGACGCGCCGGCACGCCGCGGTCGGCGTAATGCTTGACCGCGTGCATCTCGGTCACCAGATCAGCCGCCTCGACAAGCTCCGGCGGCGCCCAGCGCCCAGTGCATACGACCTCCAGGTGCTCGGGGCGCTCGCGGAGAGCATCAAGCAGTTCGTCCGCGTTGACCAGGCCATAGTGCAGGGCATTGTTCATCTCGTCGAGAATAAGGAGGTCACATTCGCCGGCGCGAAGAATCTCCTGAGCGCGATCCCAAGCGCGGGCCGCCGAGCGGCGATCGTGCTCGTCAGGAGCGCCGTGGATGGTGGCGGTCGGGCGGTCGGCGTAGCGGTACACCTCGATCCCCTCGCCGAGCCGCTCGGCCAACATAACCTCGCCAGTGGGCACCGCGCCCTTGAGGAACTGCACGACGATCACCCGCTTGCCGCGGCCGAGCGCGCGCATGGCCAGGCCGAAGGCAGCGCTGGTCTTGCCCTTGCCGTCGCCGGTGTAGACCTGAAGGTACCCTTTCTCGCTGGGCGAGTGCATAGCGCACCTCGGCAGTGGGCATCGCTCCGTGAGGCAGAGACATTGTAAGAGCGGGGCGGCCAGGAGTCAACGCCGGCGGGCTAGAGGCGGTGTCAGAACCCCTGCCGACGGCATTGGCGGGCCCGCCTTCGCCAAGGCTAGGGCGGACAGGCTTGGAAGCCCGCCCTACGGGCAGTCTTGAAACGGGCTCTAGCAGACGGTCGCTTGGAGCGGGCAGGAAGTTTTTTTTCGGCGGAGAAGGAGAAACCCCAGGGATTGCAGAAGCTACTCCAAGGAGTGCAACTGGGACGCTCTCGCATACGCTCACAAGGCCAGTCACTGTGAGTGAGAGAGGGCTAGTGTGCGTGTGCGCGCAGGTCACGCGAGCCGTCCGCCGTCGCCAAGGCTATGGCGGACAAGTCGGCCGACAGGCTTGGAAGGCCGCCCTACGGTAGGTTTTGAGACGCGGGCGGAGGAAAGGGCGGAAGAGACAAAGCGATGATAAAAAAGGGCATGGCCCGACAAGCGATTTTCGAGCAACGAGACTGGGGCGAGGTGCAGCGGCAGGTCAGCTTGCCCTGGAAGCAGGCCTTCACCATCAGTATCCGTAACGTCACGCTGCGCCTGGGGCGGGCAGCGATCACGGGAGCAGGCGTGGTGCTGGGCATCGCCTTCCTGGTCTCAGTGTGGACCTCGAAAGTAGCGATAGAAGGGATCGAGGCGCACGAGCGAACCAGCGCGCGCGCCGTAACCGCGGACGAGGCCCCGGGGCAGGAGGAGGCGCAGGCCGAACAGACGGCGCGGCGGGCCAGGCAGAACTGGCTGGTGATAATGTCGCTGCTCGTGTGCGGGGTCGGCATCACCAACTCGATGCTGATGTCAGTGACGGAGCGATTCCGTGAGATCGGCACGATGAAGTGCCTGGGGGCGCTGGATGGGTTCATCGTGCGCCTGTTCCTGATAGAAGCGGCGGTGCTGGGCGTGCTGGGCTCAGTGGTCGGGGCTCTGGTGGGTCACCTGGTAATGCTGCTGGTCTACGTCATCAAAGAGGGCGCATCAGTGCCGGCGAAGATGAACTGGTTCGAGATGCTCGAATTCATAGGCATCGCGCTGCTCATCGGGACGGTGCTGTCGCTCCTGGCAGCGGTGTTCCCGGCGTACCGGGCGGCGCGACTGCCGCCGGCAGCGGCGTTGGCAACGGAAGTTTAGTAGCGAGTGGCGAGTGGCGAGTGAAGGCAGCAACGGCAGCAACGACAGTAGCGAGTAGCGAGCAAAGGCAACGGGACAATCTTCCGGCTTTACCGTCGTGAGTCGTCCACCGTTGCTCGCCACTCGCTACTGCAGGCGAAGCCTGCCACTCGCAACTGACACATGAATGACGCTGGAGGAGGTACGAGATGGCAGTCATAAAATGCCCGGAATGCGGACACGAGATCGAGACCACAGGGCTCGTGACAGTGTGCCCCAAATGTAACGCGGACCTCAAAGAGGTAATGGCAGAAGCGGGGCGTGGCGTGCGCGCAGATATGAAAGAGATCGCGCGCGATGACTCGGTGACCACCCATGAGTTCATCGTGCGCACTAAGGGGCTCGTGAAGATCTACATCATGGGGGAGGTGGAGGTGCGAGCGCTCAACGGCGTGGAGCTGGACGTCCGGCGCGGCGAGTACCTGTCCATCATGGGCCCGTCCGGCTCGGGCAAGAGCACGCTCTTCAATATGGTCGGGGGGCTGGATAAGCCGACCGAGGGCACCTGCTTCATCGAAGAGGTTGACATGGCCCAGCTCGACGCCTTCGAGTTGGCATGGCTGCGCTGCCGGAAGATCGGCTACATCTTCCAGACCTTCAACCTGATCCCGGTTATGACCGCGCTGGAGAACGTGACCCTGCCGATGATCTTCGCGGGTATGAGCAGCGATGAGATGATGGAGCGCGGGGCGATGCTGCTGGACCTGGTGGGGCTGGGCGACCGGCTGCACCACAAGCCCTACGAGCTGTCGGGCGGACAGCAGCAGCGAGTGGCCGTGGCGCGGGCGCTGGCCAACAGCCCCGCGATAATCCTGGCCGACGAGCCGACCGGGAACCTGGACCTGCAAACCGGCAAGGAGATCATTGACCTGCTCAAAGAGTTGAATATCGAGAGCGGCGTGACGGTCATCTCGGCGACGCACGACCTGAAGATGATTGACGTCTCAGACCGGATCGTGCACATCCGCGATGGGGAGGTCGAACGCATCGAGAAGCGGGCGGACCTGGACCTGGAGATCGGTACGCTGGGCAGCGAGGTCGAGGACGCCGAGCCGGAGAGCGAGTAACGGCGGGGAATGGGGGATGGGGAAACGGCAGAGGCTGGAGGCTGGAAACGACCAACCGCGAACGGCGGAGGCTGGAAGCTGAAGGCAGGAAGCGACCAACGGCGAATGGCTGAAGCATCCCGATGAGGCTTCCACCACGCGGTAGCTGGAGCGAGTTACCGGCGCGCGGCCGTGGGTCGCGCGTCGTGTGCATTGCGGATTACCGACTACCGACATACGAGCACCGCCATCCGACTAACGGCAAACGGAAAACGGCAAAGGGCGAACGGCAACGGCCAATGGCATGGGTGAGAAGTGCAAACGACCGCGGGCTCTGATCCTCGCGAGGCGGTGAGGAAGACTTGGCACGGCTACTGAGGGTGTACGGCGGAGGCTGGAAGCTGGAAGCTGGAGGCTGGCAACGGCCGACGGCAAACGGCACGGGGCGGACAGTGGTCCGGCCCCTCCATCAACGGCAGAGGGCAAGCGCCATGGGATGGATGATCGTGGCAGCGATCGCGCTGCTGGGCGGCGCGTGCGAACTGTGGGCGCAAGGCGGGCGTGAAGAGGAGATAGTGCTCGAGTCGGATACGGACTACGACATGGTCGCGTCCGCCATCAACGGGCAGGAGATGAGAGAGATCATCTCCGACCTGGAAGCCCTCGGGAGCCGAGTGACAGGCTACCCGGGCTGCCATAAGGCCGCGCAGATGGTCGCTGAGGGCTTCAGGGAGATAGGGCTGGATGATGTGCACCTCGAGAAGTTCCCGCTGGTAGTGCCGATGGCGAAGGCCGATGAGGCCGGGCGCTACGCCAGCATCACCGCCTGCGGCCCGGGCAAGAGCTTCGAGCTGGTGCCGATGTGGCCGAACCTGGTGCGGATGCCGATGACGCCCGAGGACGGGATAACGGGGCCGCTCATCTACGCGCACACCGGCACCCTGCGGTCCTTCAATGGACTGGATGTCGCCGGCAGCATCACGATGGTGGACTTCAACTGCCAGGCGGACTGGTTCAACGGCCCGCTGCTGGGGACGAAGGCAGTGCTGTTCATCGAGCCGGAGGAGACAATCCGGGGCGAGGCGGAGCAGAAGTTCCTCTCGATTCCGGTCAATATCCCGCGCTACTGGATACCGAAGGAGGCCGCCGACTACCTGCAAAGCCTGCTGAGGTCGGAAGAGCAGGTGGAGGTGAACATCAAGTGTGACATGCGCTGGGAGCGGGTGGAGGGCGAGAACGTTGTCGCCCGGCTCGATGGCACCGACCCGCGCCTGGCCAACCAACAGGTGGTCATCCACGCGTACTACGACTCCATCGCGGTGACGCCGACGATGTCGCCCGGAGCTGAGAACGCGTGCAGCATCGCGGCGCTGATGCAGATCGCGAAGGCTTTCAAGGAGCAGCGGCCCAAGCGCACGCTGATCTTCCTGGCGACCTCGGGGCACTTCGAGGCGCTTAGCGGGACGAAGCACTTCATCCGTCAGTTCACCAGGGGGGCTCATAACGAGCGACGGGTCAAGCGGATGTTCAAGCTGGTGAACGACAGCCGGCGGGAGCTGGAGGACGCGATCAGCCGCGTCTGGGAGAAACAGAAGCGCACCGAGGTGGAGAAGACCGAGGATGAGATCGTTGACGAGCGGATGCGAGCGCTGGGGCGGATCAGGAAGGCAGTTCACTACTCGAGCAAGCGAGCGCGTGGCCTCGAGAAGACGATCCGGGTAGCGAACCGCGAGGACCCGAACCGGGGCAAGCTATATGAGCGGCAGCTCAACGAGGAGGAGCTGCGCGAGCGCGAGCGGCTGATCGCTGAGTTCGAGCGGGCGGTGCCCGGCATCAATGATGCGGTCAGCGAAGCGCGCGCCATCCTGCAAGAGGCGCGCAGGACGCCCAGGGACGCGGACCGGGCCACGAAAGAGGAGATGCTGGCGCAGGTGGCGGAGGCGGCGTGGGCGCTGGTGGACGCCCTGGACTTCTCGCACGAGAAGCTGTACCTGTGGTTCTCAGTGGACCTCTCCAGCCACAACGAGACCTTCGGGATATTCTACAAGGGCTACTTCTACAACTACCGGGAGAGCATCCAGTGGAAGTTCTCGGACATCGGTAAGAAGGCGCGCGAGTACGGGGACCTGATCGGAGCGGCGCTGTCGGTGAGCCCGGGCGCGCGGCTGGTGGATGGCATTAATGCGATCCAGGGCAAGAGCTGGCAGACGTACATGGCGGGGAAGCTGTCGCTGTCGAGCGAGGTGGCGACGCTGGCGGGGATACCGGGCCTGGGCTTTGCGACGGTGAACGACGCGCGTCCGTGGGTGGACACGCCGATGGACACGCTGGAGCGGGTGGACCTGGCGAACGTGGTGGAGCAGTCGCGCTTCCTGACCTGTCTGCTGCTGGACCTGGTCTCTATCGAGGAGCCGCGCGACCTCTATGACCTGCAGTTGAGCGACGATTTTGTGGAGATCAAGGGCCGGGCGGTGGAGTTCGACCCGCAGGCGAGTCTGTTCCCCGATGATCCGGTGGTGGGGGCGATCGCGGTGGGGAGGACGCGCTCGAAGACTTCGATGGGGGTGCGCAACGAGGTCTTCGACCTGGTGGATGAGGAGGGGCGGTTCTACCTGCCGGGGCTGCCCAACACGCGGGCACGGTGGGGGAAGGTGACGGTGGAGGCCTACCTGCTCGATGAGGAGGACGGCCGCGTCGTGAAGGCGCCGGACCTGGGGGTGACGGGGGCGGAGGCCTACCCGAACGAACTCACGATGGATCAGGACATCAAGCCCGCGTCCGTGGTGCTCTTCGACTGCGTGCCGCTGGCGATCTTCGACATGGTGGACCAGCGGTTCTTCCAGCTCCTGAGAGAGCTTCACATATACGATGCGCGGACGGACGCGGTGCCCTACGAGTACGGGAGCTGTCTGCCGCTGCCACCGCAGCAGTTCACCTCCAGCTACGAGCCGGTGGCGGTGGTGTTCGCGCCGGCGGGCACGAAGCTGAAGGTGACGATGGGTGCGAGCCTGCTGGGGCTGCGGTTCCTGCTGGTGAACCCGACGAAGCGGGAGCCGCTGGGCGAGGGCTACCTGGTGGACAAGCACCCGTCGTTGTATGCCACGCCCTATCGGGTGGCGCTGGATATGTGGAAGCTGGACGATGACCGCATAGCGGAGTTGGAGGACCACGGTATCACAAACGCGCGCGTCACCGCCGCTCACGAGCAGGCGGCGGAGTATCTGAGGCTGGCGGAGGAGCACTTGCACGCGCGGCAGTACGACGAGTTCTTCACCGCGGCGCGCTCGGCGTGGAGCTATGAATCGCGGGCCTACCCGGACGTGCGTAAGACCGCCGACGACGTGGTCAAGGGCGTGCTGTTCTACCTGGCACTGCTGATGCCGTTTGCGTTTTTTGCCGAGCGGCTGTTTTTGGCGGGACGCGAGGTCAAGCGGCAGATCGGGGGCGTGGTAGCGTTCTTCATCGGGATCTTCATGCTCATCGGGGTGGTGCATCCGGCGTTCGCGATCACCTTCACGCCGCTGATCATCCTGCTGGCCTTCATCATCCTGGCGCTGACGGTCGTGGTGGTCAGCATCATCGTGCAGAAGTTCGAGGAGCAGATGAAGGAGATCAAGTACGAGCAGACGGGGATTCGAGAGGCGGACGTGGGGAGGCTGAGCGCCTCGGCGGCGGCCTTCAGCCTGGGGATCTCGAACATGCGGCGGCGCAAGACGCGCACGCTGCTGACGTGTTCGACCCTGATTCTGCTGACCTTCACGGTGCTCTCGTGCACCTCGGTGGTGCAGACCGTGCGGAGCAACCGCATCCGGCTGCCCAAGACCGCGAAATATAACGGGATAATGATCCGCGACAAGACGTGGACGCCGATCGGGGAGCCGACTACGCGCGTGATGCGCAACGAGTTCGCGGACGAGTACGCCGTGGCGCCCCGGTCCTGGTATTTCTCGAGCCGGGTGGGCGAGCAGTCGTTCGTGACCATCTCGCGGGGGGGCGAGACCTACGCTGCGACGGCGATGGTGGGCGTCACTCCGGAGGAGGCCGAGATCACCGGGCCGCAGGAGGCGCTGAAGCCGGGAGGGCGCTGGTTCACGCCCGCCGACCAGCTAGCCTGTATCGTGCCCCAGGAGATGGCCGAGAAGCTGGGCATCAAACCCGAGGACGCGGGCAATGTCTACGTGTCGGTGTTCGGGACGAGCCTGCGCGTGCTGGGGGTGCTGGACTCGGACCGGGTGAAGCGGACGGAGGACCTCGACGGGGAGCAGATAACGCCGGTGGACTACCTGCTGATGCAGGAGCAACAGGCGCAGAGGCAGCAGATGCAGGCGGGCGGCGAGGAGATGAGCGAGGATGAGCTGCGCGAGTACATCCACCTGACCCCCGACAGCGTGCTGTTTGTGCCCTACGACTTCGTGATCAACGCCGGCGGCACTCTGCGCTCGGTAGCGCTGGGGATCCCGGATGCGAAGGCAGTGCGGGAGCACCTGGAGAATCTGATGGCGCGCATCGAGCTGAACCTGTATGCGGGCATGGAGGGGCAGACATATCTGTGCAGCGCGGTGGGAGCCACGGGGTTCCGTGGGGCCGGTGACGTCATCATCCCGATGCTGATCGCGGCGCTCATCGTCCTGAACACGATGCTGGGGTCGGTGTACGAGCGGGTGAACGAGATTCACATCTACAGCTCGCTGGGGCTGGCGCCGACGCACATCGCGGCGCTGTTCGTGGCGGAGGCATCGGTGTACGCCGTGCTGGGTGCGGTGGCCGGCTACCTGGTGGGTCAGGTGGCGGCGAAGGTGCTGCTCAGCACCGGTGCGCTGGGAGGGCTGTATCTGAACTACTCGTCACTGGCAGCGGTGGGCAGCACTTTGATCATCATGATAACCGTGCTGCTGTCGGTGATATATCCGGCGCGGAAGGCCTCGGATATCGCGATGCCCGGGATCGAGCGGCGGTGGAGCCTGCCCGAGCCGGTGGATGACGTGATGAGCATGGACCTGCCCTTCACAGTGACCGGCGACCAGGCGCTGGGGGTGAACGTCTTCCTCCAGGAATACCTGGCGGCGCACGCGGACTACTCGTTGGGGCACTTCTCGACCGCTGACATCGGCCTGACTACGGATGAGTGGGAGTACGGGGAGGGCTACAAGGTGGGGGTGATGGTGTGGCTGGCGCCCTACGACCTGGGGGTGTCCGAGCATCTGTCGCTGGAGACCGTGCCCACCGAGGACGAGGAGGTCTATCAGATACGGGCGATCATCCAACGGGAGAGCGGCGACGAGGCGTCGTGGATACGGGTGACGCGGAACTTCATCAATATGCTGCGGAAGCAGTACCTGCTGTGGCGGACCTTCCCGGCGGGGCAGAAGGGCGAGTACGGCGCGCGGGGTCGAAGGATGCTGGCGGGGGAGCCGGCGGAGGTGTCGTGAGGGGCAAAGGGCAAGGGGCAAAGGGCAAAGGGGAACGACAACGGCAGGCCGGACAGTGGTCCGGCCTCTTTTGACGACCGAAAGGCTCGGAGGTGTGCCGTGGCACATTTGGACCCCGAACTTGAACTGTACCGAGGGCTGATGGACCAGCCGGAGGAGTACGAGGATGGGTTCGATGTCAAGACCATCCTGGGGGCGGTATTCGTCGGCTTCATAATGATGCCGGGGGCCATATACCTGGGCCTGGTGGCCGGACGTTCGCTGGGACCGGCAGCGGAGTGGACGACCATCATCCTGTTCACCGAGATCGCGCGGCGCTCGTTCATCACGCTCAAGAAGCAGGAGGTCTACATCCTCTTCTACATAGCGGCGGCGCTGGCGAGCACCTCCGGTGGCCTTCAGCTCGCGGGCGGGGTCTTCGCTGGGAAGATGTGGGACCAGTACTTCGTGCGCTCGCCGGCGGCGCGCGGGCTGGGGATAGCACACCAGATTCCCCCGTGGGTGGTCCCCGGGCCGGACTCGGAAGCATTGCTCAAGCGCACCTTCCTTCACCCCGACTGGCACTATCCCATAGCGATTCTGCTAATTGGCGTGATTCTGAGTCGGCTGAACTGGTTCGGGTTGGGCTACACGCTGTTCAGGATAACCTCGGACTACGAGCGGCTACCTTTCCCCTTCGCTGCCATCACTGCACAGGGCTCCACGGCCCTGGCAGAGGTGACCAGCAAGACGGAGACGTGGCGGTGGCGAACGTTCGCCATCGGGGCGATGGTGGGGCTGGTCTTCGGCGCATTCTACGTGGGGATACCGACGATCACGGGCGTGATAATGACCAAGCCGCTGCAACTGCTGCCGATCCCGTGGGTGGAGTTGACGCGGAATACCGAGACCGTGCTGCCGGCGGTGCCGACCGGGTTTGTGACGGACCTGGGTGCGGTGATAGCAGGTTTCGTAGTGCCCTTCTGGGCAGTGATGGGCGGGTTGGTCTCGGCGCTCACGACGTTCGTACTCAATCCGCAGCTCTACAAGATGGGCGTGCTGCAAGAGTGGAAGCCGGGGATGGACACGATTGCGACGAGCTTCGCTAACAGCGTTGACTTCTACTTCAGCGTGCACATCGGCGTGTCGTTCGCGGTGGCCGTGATCGGGGTCGCCGGGATCATAGCGCACGTGCGGCGCAACAGGATAGCCGCAGAGGAGGGCAGGCAGAAGGAGCCGGGAACGCTGGCAGGCGTCCCAGGCAGGGGCGACATCTCGCTGTGGCTGGCGATGGGGCTGTTCGTGGTCTCGACGCTGGGTTACGTTATGCTGTGCCAGCACCTGATACCTCGCTTCCCGCTGGGATGGATCATCTTCTTCGGGTTCTTCACTACGCCGGTGAGTTCGTACATCGAGGCGCGGATGAAGGGTCTGACCGGACAGTTCGTCGCCATCCCGATGGTGAAAGAGGCCGTGTTCATCCTCAGTGGCTACGAGGGAATTGACATCTGGTTCGCGCCAATACCGGAGTTCGACCATGGGACGCGGGCGCAGCAGTTCCGGGTGCTGGAGCTGACGGGCAACAAGGTGATCAGCCTGGTGAAGGCGGAGGTGCTGATTCTGCCGATAGTGGTGGGTTGCAGCCTGCTGTACTGGCAGTTCATCTGGCGGCTGGCGCCGGTGCCGTCGGTGAACTACCCGTATGCGCAAAAGATGTGGCACCTGGCGGCGCTGCACCGCGGGCTATGGCTGACCGCCACGCAGCCGGGCGGGGCAACGACGCTCTTCGAGCGCGCCTTCAAGTGGAAGCTGGCCGTAGGGGGCTTCGGCTTCGGCATCGTCACCTACTGCGTCCTCGCCGTGGCGCGGATGCCAACACTACTGGTCTACGGGATCGTTCGGGGCACCGGGCAGTTGCCCCACTTCATCTTCCCTGAAGTGGTGGGGGCGCTGATAAGCCAGTTCTACTTCATCCCGCGCTTCGGGGCGCGCACCTGGAAGCAGTACGCCACGGTGCTGAGCGCGGGGTACGCGTGCGGGATGGGGCTGATTGGGATGGGTGCGGTGGCCTTCGCGCTGATCGGGCAGTCGGTGTCGCAGATGCCGTATTGAAGGCAGTGGCGAGTGGCGAGTAGCGAGTGGCGAGCAACGACAGGTAACGGCAGTGGCGAGTAGCGAGTGGCGGGTAACGACGGCAACTGCGTGGACAGGGCGTTCCCCCCTCTGTGGGTTGTTCCCCAACTCTGGTGCAGGCACGTAGGCTGGGAGGGCAGGCCGTGGCGGAGGAGGTGAGCGCGTGAGAGAGGCGGGGCCAGCAGGAGGAACCTCTGCCTGCGCGAGATGTTCTGAAGGAGGTGAGAGAACCGCGAACGGGAGCCTCACCGGAGCCCTCCGCCGTCGCCAAGGCTATGGCGGACAGGCTCTCTCCCTCTCCCGCTCAAGCGGGATCGGGAGAGGGGAGAAACGGCAGGGGCGTCAGCGACAAGGGAGGAGTCATACTATGATGGGAGTGTGCACTGCACGGGGTCGGCTGAGCGGGTTCACGCTCATCGAGTTGTTGGTTGTGATCGCGATCATCGCGATTCTGGCCTCGATTCTGTTCCCGGTATTCGCGCGGGCGCGTGAGAAAGCCCGACAGACGAGCTGCCTGTCGAACGTGAAGCAGTTGGTCCTGGGCATGATTATGTACGCGCAGGACTACGACGAGTGCTTCCCGCAGGCGACCTCGAACTGGACGCCGGCCCCAGAGGACGTCGCGCCTGGGGGCGGGCTGACGTGGGACTATGTGCTTCTGCCCTACCTGAAGAATGAGAAGATCCTGGTTTGCCCGAGCCACGCCGTGGCGTGCGCCTGCAGCGCCTGCGACGTGCGCGCGCGCGGCTACGCCCAGACGCACTACACCACGCTCGACCTTTCCCGGACTCCGGCCGTGGCCTTCAACTACCTGGGCGGATATCCCGCGCCCTCGTCCACGGTTCTGATAGCGGAGAAGGGCGCGTACGGACCGTTCCACTGCGCCGACGCCTCGATCGAGAGCTTCTTCCAGTCGGGCGGGGGCGTGACGAACTTCTACAAAGGCAAGGGGACCGTGGAGCTGCGCCACAATGGCGGCAACAACTTCGGCTACGTGGACGGGCACGCCAAATGGCACACGCAGGATGGCGGGCCGTTCAGCGTGAACGATGGGGACTGCGACGACTCGGGCGACTGGCCGACGGAGTAGA
>CBFDBV010000094.1:0-12636 GCA_965603135.1 uncultured bacterium | reverse complement strand
CTATCCGCCGACCGGACGCCAGACCTTGAGCCTGCGCGTCTCGGGCGCAGCGCACGTGAGCCCGGAGAAGGCCGACCGCGAAGTCACCATCAGCTACGCGCCGGCGCCCGCGCATGCGCCGAGCTGGTCGGTGTCCGCCGAGGGCGAGGTCCTTCGCGACGGTGAAGCGTGGCGACCTGAGCCTGGCTGCGGCCTGCTCGTGCGCGGGAAGTTCCTGACCGCGGCCGGCCGGGACCGGCTCAAGGACCTCGTCGCCTCGGGCGGCATCCTGGACGCGCTCCCCTGTCGGCTGGTGGACGAGGTGGACTGCTCGGCGACCGATCACAACTTCCGCGAGACCGCGCCAACGAGGGTCGAGGAGCTGCTGCCTGGCCGCAAGTTGCGGCTCACAGGCGAGCAGGAGGAGGTCACGCAGACCGGCAAGCGGCGGGACCGGGAGTTCAAGGTGCTGCCGGGCTTCTGCTACGATCTCTCGGTGGCGGCGCGCCCGACGCCGCACGTGGTGGTGGTCGAGTCGGTGGATGATGAGGAGCGCTACCTGGAGGTGGCGATTGACGCGACTCGGGGAAGTGCCGCCTTGCCGCACCTGGCGTTGTCCGGGATCGGCGGGCGCGACCTGATGAATATGCACGTGACCTACAACGGCCGCGAGTACGAGCCGAGCGGCGCTGCGTACCGCGAGAGCTACATAGTGTTCCCGAAGACCGAGACGATCTCGGTGATGATCACCTGCTCGCGGCACAGTCACGGGCTGAAAAGCTCGGCGCCGGCGGCCGTCTCGCGCATCTCGGTCTACGAGGTCACCGAGCCGCTGCGGGGGCTGCCGAACCCGGTGCTGGAGCCGCCGGCCGGCCCGAAACGCAGCATCGGGCTGTTCGACCCCGAGATCCGGGGGATGTTCGAGCGCTACGGCTTCACCGACAGCGGCCCCGGGATGCGGGCTCAGACACTCCGGCGCTTCGTGGACTACAACCGCTTCCTGGGCTTCAACCGCTACGAGCTGAGGCCCTTCCAGTTGAGCCAGCGGGCGTACTTCCGCAGCGAGCAGTTCGAGATGGCGAGCGACCTGGATATGTTCGCCGAGTTCCTGCCGCTCGCGCGCGAGGCGGGGATGACCGTCCTGCCGCGCGTGATGTACCTGCACTCGTACCACAAGCTGCTGGAGGATGATCCCGACAACTTCCAGCAGACGCGCGAGGGCGAGACGCTCAAGTTCGGGCGCGAGGGCCCCATCCCCGATCCGCTACGGCCGGCGGTGCAGAAGGTGGTCATGGACTCGTTCGAGGCAATGCTGGAGGCTACGAAGGACTACCGCGACATCGTGCCGGGGTTGTGCTACGACACCTCCATCGGCGGGGCGTATCAGTACCGCAAAGGGCCCTCGTCGGAGGTGGGTTACAGCCTGTCCAACGTGCGGGACTTCTGCGAGGAGAGCGGCCTGGAGCTTCCGGCGGACGTGACGGATCACCAGCAGCGCTACGACTGGCTGAAGGAGAATCACTGGGAGGCCTGGCTCGACTGGCGAGCGCGGCGGTGGCACGATTTCGTCTGCGCGCTGCGCGACCGCGTGAAGCAGGACGGCGCGGATCGGCAGTTCGCGCTCAACCTGCGCATTATGCCCCGCCAGGAGTGGGCCGAGGATCCCGCCTCGGCGGGACTGACCGAGGTCTACCGGCAGTGCCTGTACAAGCCTGAGTACTTCCGCGAGGAGGCGGGCGTGCGCATGTGCTGGTTCACGCGCGTGAACGCGGACCGCTACTTCGCCAGGCTCTGGTGGAAGGACTGGTTCTACGATCCCGTGCAGCCGGAGCTGACCGTGACCCCGGAGCCGCGCGGGCACGAGATCTACTACAACTACTGGGAGCTGCCGACCCATCCGTGGGGCTTTCGGGTGGGGCCGGGCTCGCCGGTGGGGCGGGCGTTCTTCGAGCCGTACACGTATGCGCTGCGGACGATGAACCCGGAGTACATACTCGTATTCTGCTGGTTCCGCGGCAGCTACGGGCACGAGGCTGACTTGCGGGAGTGGGCGCGGGCGTACCGGGCGCTGCCGGCGGTCGAGCCGCGCGAGTTCAAGGGCAAGGTCACGCCGGCGCCGCAGGATGAGCGGCTCTGGATCAAGTGGTTCGGGGGCCGGCTGGCGGTGCTCAATGACTCGGCGGAACCGCGCGAGGTCACGCTGGAGATTCCGCCGCCGCACGACGGTATCACCGAGGTCTTCGACGTCAACACCTGCCGCGCGTTGCCGATGACGGCGGCAGGCGGGAGGCTTCGGATGACCGTGTCCCTGCGGCCCTACGACCTCAGGTCGCTGGTCTTCCTGCCGGAGGCTTGACTGCTGTGAGCCGGTTCTTCGCAGATTCTTAAAGTCGGGAAGGGGCCTGGCAGGTGAGGTGGGGCTTGACTGCCGCGCCCGCGTGCAGTAAGGTATTCCCTGTCATTATCCGCCTATCCCGATCGGACGCAAGTCAGCGCAGGTGACCTCACGTGCCGTCATCAGTACTTGAGCGGTTCTGTCAGAACGTGGCTCAGATTCTTCAGACCCAGGGCGCGGCGTGCTTCGCCCTGGGAGCTGCCGACAACCGCCTGCACCCGCAGGCGGTCGTGGACCTGCGCGGCTCTGATGCCTCGGAACTCGTGGGGCACATCGAGGTGGAGAAGCGGACGCCGTTCTCGGCGGCCGTCGTGGAAGCGCTTGACACGCGTCGGCCGGTGGTGATCGAGGGCGAGGTCGCCATCTCTGAGATGGAGGTCAAGCCGCCGGTGATGGTGATGCCGATAATCTACCGGCGGGATCCCTTTGAGGAGGGCGAGGAGCCGGTGGAGCGGCCGGTGGGGGTGATGGCTTTCTGGACCAAGCGCGGCGGGAACACCTTTGACGAGGACGACCACAAGCTCGCGGAGACCCTCTCGGTCCAGGCCTCCTCGCTGCTGGTCGAGGAGCAACTCGATGAGTTCGAGGATATACAGGCCGCCTTTGCGAGGGTGCCGGTGGGCCTGCTGCTGGTGGGCTCGGACGAGGACATCACAGTGGCGAACGCGGCGGCAATGACCGTCATGCAAGTTGACCCGCTGCAAGGGCGCAAGGTCCAGGACATTGACTATCGGGGCCAGCTCGGGAAGCTGCTGTCGGACCTCAGGGAGAACCACGAGGGGGGGACCAACGCCTCCTTCGTTGCCCTGGATGGCGAGACCTACTCGGCCAGCGCGCAGCTCACTCAGGAGAGCCAGGCCATCATCGCCTTCACCCTGTCGCCCTTCACTACCGCGGCGGAGGAGCTGGTCGGCCAGGTGGCGCATGAGCTGCGCACGCCCCTGACCGTCATTCAGGGCAATCTTCAGACCGTTGAGGCGATGCTGGGGATGGAGCTGACCGAGGAGGACTACGAGATCATTGATGAGTTCACCGGGACCGCCCTGATTCAGTCGTCACGGATGTTCCGGCTCATCAACGAGACACTCAACATCTCGCGCATCCACGCCGGCAAGGAGCTGGAGCTGGATGTCGAGCAGTTCGATGTCGTGCAAGCGCTGGAGCAGATATTGCAGGAGTTGGCGGACCGGCTCGCAGGTCATAATGTCGCTCGCGAGGCGCCCGAGTCCCTGATGATGGAGGGGGATGAAGGCAAGATCATTTCCATCCTCGACAACTACCTCAAGAACGCGGCGAAGTACGCCGACCCGGGCACCACGATCAGCGTGCGAATAAAGGACCTGGGCGAGGAGGTCGTGCTGGAGGTCGAGGACCAAGGCATCGGCATTCCGCCGGACGCGATCGAGCGCATCGGCAAGGAGCCGGGCTTCCGCACCGAGCTGTCCAAGCACCAGGCTGGGGGCATCGGGCTGGGGATGATCTATACGCAGCGCGTCACCGAGGCGCACGGGGGCAGGATGGAGATCGAGAGCGAGGTGGGCAAGGGCAGTGTGTTCCGCTCGATCCTTCCCAAGAGACAACCTGAGCAGGGGCAGGACTGAGCGAGACAGCGGGGCCGATGGACAAGATCCGGATCGTCAATATGACCTTCTACGGCCACCACGGCGTGGACGAGTCGGAGCGTGACCTGGGCGGCAGATTCCACATTGACGTGGAGGTGGGGGTGGACCTGCGCCCGGCGGGCGAGACCGATGACCTGTCCAAGACGGTTGACTACAAGGCGGTCTATGAGACGGTGGCGCGAGTGCACGACTCGCGCCGCTATCATCTCCTCGAAGCCCTGGCACATGATGCCGCGGAGGCGATCCTGGAGAGCTTCAGCGTGGATGAAGTGACGGTGCGCGTGCGCAAGAGCAGCGTCCCCCTGGGCGGCCTGATAGACTACTCCGAGGTCGAGATCACCCGAAGACCCGAAGACTGAGCCTGCCGTTGGCGGCTTGACATCATCAGCGGGCTGTGTTAGCTTATGAGGCGTAGCGAGCAGCCTGCCGTCAGTGCGGAGATGTCGCTGTGATGAGGACGCGATGGGCCTATTATTATCCGCATTTCCATCGCAACTGCCATCCGCGGCGGACGGCAAGCTAGCACGCCACGATCTCACAGGATAGCCCCAGCGCCGCGGACGTTCAGCCGCGGCGCTTGTCGTAAGGCACAGGCACCGCGGAAGAGCTGAGCGCACGGAAGGAGCCCGCCGTCATGGAGGCCGGCTACCAGGACTACGTGATCTTCTCGGGCAACGGGAGCAGCCAGTTGGCCAGCGACGTCGCGCGCGCGCTGGATCGCGAGGTCGCTGGGGCCACGGTCGGCAAGTGGGCCAACGATGAGACTCGGATCCAGCTCCACGAGAATGTGCGGGGCGCTGACGTCTTCATTTTTCAGTCGTTCGGTGATCACGTCAACGACTACCTGATGGAGCTATGGCTGATGATAGACGCGGCGAAGCGGGCCTCGGCTGGCCGCATCACCGCCGTCATTCCGTGGTTCCCGTACTCCAAGCAGGAGAAGAAGTTCCGTGGCCGCGAGCCGATCTCGGCGCGGGTGGTAGCGGACCTGACCGTGCGCGCCGGGGCCGAGCGGATTCTGACGATGGACCTGCACGAGGGCGCGATACAGGGCTTCTTCGACGTACCGGTGGATCATCTGCCCGCGCTGCCGGTCTTCGCGAAGGTTCTCCGGCAGGAGGGGCTGGGCGGGAACAACACCGTCATCGTTGCCCCCGACGAGGGTGCGGTGGAGCAGGCCTCGGACATCGCGCGTCTGCTGGGATGTCCGATCGCGGTCATCTTCAAGCACCACCCGGAGGAGAACGTCGAGAACGCCGAGACCATTGAGGTGGTCGGCGATCTCAGCGGCAAGCGCGCTCTGATCGTGGATGACTTCGTTTTCGGTGGCAGCACTCTCGTCAACGCGGTCGCGGAGGTAGTGAAGGCCGGGGCCACCGAGGTCAATGCCTGCATCACCCACGCCGTCCTATGCGGCGATGCCCCGCAACTCATCGCCGACTCGGACGTCCGCCGGCTTTACGTGACCGACACTATCCCGCCGAAAGAGGGCGTCACCGACAAGATCAAGGTGGTCACCGTCGCCCCGCTGCTGGCGGAGACGGTGCACCGCATCCACAAGAACCTGTCGGTCGGTCAGATGCTCGACGCGGACCTCGCAGAAGCCGCGGAGCTTTGATCGGGAGGTGAGCAAGGTGAGCAGTGCTGACGATTTGACGCGCCCCACGATAAGCCGCATCGTCCCCTACTCCCCGGGGAAGTCATCCGCCGAGGTGATGAAGGAGCTTGGCCTCACCGAGGTGACCAAGCTCGCCTCGAACGAGAACCCACTGGGGCCCTCGCCGAAGGCCATCGAGGCGATCCAGCAGGCCGCCTCGGAGGTGTTCTTCTACCCGGACCCGCAGTGCATCGGGCTGACGGCGCGGCTGGCCGAGCTGCTTGCCGTTGACCCCGAGTGCATCATCGTGGGCCGCGGCTCGGACGAGGTGCTGCATATGATGGGCCTGGCCTTCGTCAATCCGGGCGAGAACATCCTCTACGCCGGCCCGCCCTTCGCCATCTACCCGTTCACCGCGCGGCTGATGGACGCCGAGGAGATCATGGTGCCGCACAACCAGTTCCGCCACGACCTGCCCGCGATGGCCGAGGCCGTGACCGAGAAGACCAAGCTGATCTTCATCTCGAACCCGTACAACCCTACGGGCACCATCGTCAGCGCGGACGAGATGGCCGATTTCATGCAGGCCATCCCGGACCACGTGGTGGTCGGCTTCGACGAGGCCTACTTCGAGTACGCGGATGATGAGAGCTTCCCGGACACCCTCCAGTACGTACGGGAGGGAAGGAACTGCGTGGTGCTGCGGACCTTCTCGAAGGCGTACGGGCTCGCGGGCCTGCGCATCGGCTACGGGATCGCGCCGCTGGAGATCGTGCGCGCCCTGAAACAGGTGCGCGAGCCCTTCAACGTGAACTGCATCGCGCAGGCCGCCGCGCTCGCCAGCCTCGATGATCCCGATCAGGTGACGCGCAGCGTCGAGAACAACCGCATCGGCCGGGAGTACCTCTACGAGCAGTTCGAGGCGCTGGGCCTGGAGCACGTGGCCACGCAAGCCAACTTCATCTTCGTGGACGTCGGGATGGACTCGCAGGAGTGCTTCGATGAGCTGATGCGGCGCGGCGTGACCGTGCGCACCGGCGACATCTTCGGTCTGCCGAGCTTCATTCGCGTGACCATCGGCACGCCGGAGCAGAACGAGAGGTTCATCACGGCCCTGACAGAGGTACTGGCGTGAGGCGTCGCATGGCTGGAGGCGGTCAGCGGATATGATCATCATAATGGTCCCACAAACGACCGATGAGCACGTCGAGGGCGTCGTGGCTCGCCTGGACGAGCTGGGCTACGGGCATCACATCTCGCGTGGCGTGGAGCGCACGCTCATCGGCGCCATTGGCGCGCCCGAGGGCGAGAAGGAGATGGTGGCCGAGCAACTCTCGGTGCTGCCTGGCGTGGAGCGCGTGGTGCCGATACTGAAGTCGTACAAGCTCATCAGCCGGGAGCATAACCCACGGCCGGTGACGGTGCACATCGGGGATGCGCCCGTCGGGGGAGGGCACTTCGCAGTCGTCGCCGGGCCCTGCTCGGTGGAGAGCCGGGAGCAGATGGTGCAGACGGCGACCGCCGTCAAGGAGGCCGGGGCGGTCGGCCTCCGAGGCGGAGCTTACAAGCCGCGCACCTCGCCGTACAGCTTCCAGGGCCTGGGGCCCGAGGGCCTGGAGTACCTGGCAGCCGCGCGCGAGGCCTCGGGCCTGCCCGTCATCACCGAGGTGATGGACGTTCGACAGCTAGAGGGCATCCTGGAGGTTGCGGACTGCCTTCAGATCGGCGCGCGGAACATGCAGAACTACGACCTGCTCAAGGAGGCGGGCGCTGCGGGCAAGCCGGTGATGCTCAAGCGCGGCTTCGCCTCCACGGTTGAGGAGTGGCTGAAGGCCGCCGAGTACATCGCCTCGAGCGGGACGCTGGACGTGATCCTATGCGAGCGCGGCATACGCACCTTCGAGCCGACCACGCGTTTCATGCTCGACCTGGGCGGGCTTGCCGCCGCGCGGCGCGAGACCTTCCTGCCGATCGTCGCCGATCCCAGCCACGCGGCCGGGGTCAGCAGCCTGGTTCCCTCTCTGGCTCTCGCGGCCGTCGCGGGCGGGGCCGACGGGCTGCTCATCGAGGTGCACCCGCGTCCTGATCAGGCATTGAGTGACGGGCCGCAGTCGCTCACCCCGGCGCTGTTCGCCGAGCTGATGAAGAGAATCCGCCAGGTGGCCGAGGCGGTCGGGATGCAGATGTGAGGCTTGGGGGAGGGAGGCAGGGTGCTGTTCGAGCGCTGCGCCGTGATCGGCATCGGCATGATAGGCGGGTCCTTCGCGCTGGCCGCGAAGCGCGAGGGGCTGGTGGACACGGTGGTCGGCATGGCGCGCACGGAAAGCACCTTGCGCCAGGCGCGCGACCTGAGCGCGGCGGATGAGACCACAAGCGATGCCGCGGCCGCCGTCGAGGGGGCCGACCTGGTCTACCTGGCCGCGCCTGTCGGAGCCATCCCCGCGCTCCTGCGTACGATCGCCAACACCGTCCCCGAGGGCTGTCTCGTCACCGACGCCGGCAGCACCAAGCGGGAGATCGTTGCCGCCGCCGCTGACTTGCCGGCACACTGCGCCTTCATCGGAGGCCACCCGATGGCCGGCTCCGAGCAGGCGGGCATCGGCGCTGCCGACCCCGACCTCTTCCGTGGTTGCTCGTACTTCCTGACGCCCGACACGCAGACCAACGCCGATGCCCTGGCCTTGCTTCGCCGGCTGGTGGAGGGCATCGGCGCTGAGCCGATCATCATTGACCGCGACGAACACGACCGCGTGATGGCGGCCACGAGCCACCTGCCGCATATGCTGGCGGCGGCGCTGTGCGCGACGCTCGCCGAGTTCGAGGGCGACCTGCCGCGCTTCTCCGGCCCCGGGCTGCGCGACAGCACGCGCGTCGCGCTGGGCCCGGAGGACCTGTGGCGCGACATCCTGCTGAGCAATGCCGACAACGTCACTGCCCGCCTGGGGGAGCTGCGCCGGACGCTCGATGAGTTCGAGGGGGCGCTGGAAGCCGGCGACGGCGACGGCCTCGCGGCCCTGCTCGAGGGCGCGCGCCGGCTCAGAGAGAGGCTGGTGGGGTGAGATGAGTCGGCTGCGCGTGCGGCGGGCGTCGGGCCTGGCGGGCCGCCTGCGCGTGCCGGGCGACAAGTCCATCTCGCACCGCGCGGTGATCCTGGGGGCCATCGCCCAGGGCGAGACGCGCGTGGAGGGTTTTCTTCACGGCGACGACTGCCTGCGTACTGCCCGCGCCGTGCAGGAGATGGGCGTCACTGTTGATGGGCTCCCAGGTGAATGCCTGCGCATTGAGGGCGTCGGACTTCGCGGGCTCAAGCAGCCGGACGGTCCGCTGGAGATGGGCAACTCGGGCACCGGGATGCGCCTGCTGCTCGGGCTGATCGCTGGGCAGGGCTTTGAAGCGACCTTGACCGGCGACGAGTCGCTGAGCCAACGTCCGATGGACCGCGTCGCCATCCCGCTGGGGCAGATGGGGGCCGTTGTCACCGGGCGGGGCGAGAAGGTGCTGCCGCCGGTCAGCGTGCGCGGGGGCGCGTTGCGCGGCATCACCTACCGCCCGCCGATGGCCAGCGCGCAGGTCAAGTCGGCGATTCTGCTCGCGGGCCTCAACGCGGACGGCTCGACGAGCGTCATCGAGCCAGCACGCTCGCGCGATCACACCGAGCGGATGCTGAGGGCGATGGGCGTGGACCTCCGGGTTGATGACCTGACAGTGACGCTAACCCCGGGTCGGCCGCTTGCCGCCCAGGAGGTGGCGGTGGCCGCGGATTTCTCCTCGGCGGCGTACTTCATCGTCGCCTCGCTGCTGGTGCCGGGCGCCGAGGTCTTGCTGGAAGGTGTTCTACTCAATCCCACGCGCACGGCGCTGCTGGAGGCCCTGGAGGCGATGGGGGCGGCGATCGAGGTGACCGGCCGCAGAGAGGTCGTCCGCGAGCCGGTGGGCAACCTGTGCACGCGGGCGGACGGACTGCGCAGCGCCGAGGTCGCCGGGGAGATGATACCTCGCCTCATTGACGAGGTGCCGCTGCTGGCGGTCGCAGGCACGCAGGCCGAGGGCACGACGGCCATCCGCGACGCGGGGGAGCTGCGCGTGAAGGAGTGCGATCGGCTGAGGGCGATCGCCGCGACGCTGACCGCCATGGGCGCGCAGATCCAGGAACTGCCTGACGGCCTCGACATCACTGGGCCGACGGCGCTTCGTGGCGCTACCGTCAGCAGCTACGGAGACCACCGCATCGCGATGGCCTTGGCCGTTGCCGGGCTCGTGGCCGAGGGCGAGACCATCATCGAGGACACGCGGTGCATTGACACCTCCTTCCCGGGCTTCGCTGATGCGCTGCGGGAGCTTGGAGCGGACTGCGTTGAAGAGGGGTAAAGCCCGTTTCAGAACTACCCGTAGGCGGGCTTCCAGGCCTGTCCGCCGAAGCCTTGGCGAAGGCGGGGCCGCCGATGCCGTCCGCGCGCGTCTCGAAACCACTTCTAGTGCGCCCGTGACCGGGTGCATCGTGGCAATTGACGGCCCGGCGGGGGTCGGCAAGAGCACCGTCGCCCAGGCCGTCGCTGAGTGCACCGGCTTCACGTACATTGACACCGGTGCGATGTATCGTGCGGTGGCCTACCGCGCCATGAAAGCGGGCCTGTCTCCGGGCACCGACGACGAGGCCATCGGTCAGCTCGCGGGCGAGCTTGACTTCGAGTTCAAGACCGTCGGCGGCCAGCGGCGGCTGTTGGTGGATGGCGAGGATGTCTCCGAGGTGATACGCACCCCCGAGGTCGGTCGGCGGTCCTCGCCGGTGTCGGCGATCCCGGCCGTGCGCGAGCACCTGGTGGCGGCCCAGCGGCGGATGGCGGAGCGCGTGCCCGTGGTGATGGAGGGGCGCGACATCGGCACGGTGGTCTTCCCGGAGGCGACGCTCAAGGTGTTCCTCACTGCCTCGGCCGAGGAGCGCGCGCGGCGGCGTTACCAGCAGATGTTGGAGCGGGGCCAGGAAGCGTGCTACGAGGAGATCCTGGCCGGGCAGCTTGAGCGCGACCAGCGCGACAGGTCGCGGGCGATCGCGCCGCTGCGCAGGGCCGCGGACGCCGTGGAGATTGACAGCGACAACCTGACCGCTGAGCAGGTGGTCGCGGAGGTGATGCGGCTGCTGGAGACTGCGGGGGTGCGTGGGGATGAATAAGAGGCCCGAGCCGCCGCGCCGCTGGACCTGGCCGCACTACCGCTTCGCGCAGTATTCGTTGCCGTGGCTGTGCAGGTGTCTGGGCGGCTGGCGGGTCCGGGGCCTGGAGAATGTGCCGAAGCAGGGTGGGGCGGTCATCGCCTCGAATCATCTGAGCTTCCTGGACCCGGTCGTCGTCGGGTCAGCGCTGCGCAGACGGACGTACTACTTCGCCAAGGCGGAGCTGTTCGTACCGATCTTCGGGTGCATTATCCGCAAGTGCTACGCCTTCCCGGTGGAGCGCGGCGGCGCCGACATTGCCGCGGCCAAGGAGGCAATCAAGCTCCTGCGAGGAGGCGAGTTGCTCACGATGTTCCCCGAGGGCACGCGCAGCCGCGATGGCAGCCTCGGAGAGATCTCCACCGGCGCGGCGATGCTCGCCTCGCGCGGAGGCGTGCCCATCATCCCGTGTGCGCTCCGCGGCACCAACCAGGTGATGCCCATCGGCGCCAAGCTCTTTCATCGCGGGAGGGTTGCGGTTAGCTTCGGGGAGCCCGTTGACTCACTTCAGTACGGCGAAAAGCCCACGAAGCAGGAGCTTCGTGGGCTCACGCAACAACTACGCAACGCCATCCTCGACCTGCAAGCCGAGCAGGAAGAGTTCTACGCGCTGTGAGTCGCTTTGGCCTCTCAGTCCTCCTCGATCGTAAAGAGATGGTAGATGTCTACCCCGTCCGCCCTGTGGTGCGTCTGGCAGATGCTGCCCTGGCTCAGTGACTTGGCGTGGCCATCGCAGAAGGCCACGTTGCACTGCTCATTGTGGCGGTATACGTCCTTGCGCGGCGGGGAGCTGGTGAAGCGCGAATTGATGCTGGCGGACGATGCAGACTCGAAGACCCCGTACCAGTCCATCATTACAATAGTCTCAGCAGGCCGCTTGACGTCCGCCGCCGCGCACCTCCTGGGAGAGGTAGCGTTGGCCGGCGTCGAGCCGTAGTAGTTCGAGTTCCAGGCGTAGCCCAGATTGCCGCGGTCAATGTTATCGAAGCCGCGGCTATTGGGGCGTCCGTAGCGGCGAGCGCCGTGAGCGGGGTCACTGGGACAGGTGAAGATCTGGAGGTTCTGTGTGTACGGGTCGAGACAGTCTGCCCAGATGTAGCCCATGCCGTCGTTGGACACCCACCATGCCGTCGGATACATCTCGTCGTAGTCTTGCACGTACATATGAACGGCCAGCCCCAGCTCCTTGATGTTGCTCAGACAGCTTGTCTGCCGTGCCTTCTCTCGCGCCCGGGCGAAGACCGGGAAGAGGATCGCCGCCAGGATCGCGATGATGGCAATCACCACCAACAGTTCGATCAACGTAAACCCCTTGCGCCTGAACATCGTGCCTCGCCTCCAAATGCGACATTCTTGGTCTACTCAGTAGTACATGATGCGCCTCGAATCAAGAGTTGTCAAGGCCGGAGGCCATCGCCGGAAGAGCGGCGAATACGAACGATGAGCGGCCCTGGCGAGGCGCCCAGGTTCGCCGAGCGTCGCGGGCCGAGCGACAGGCTGTGCCAAGTCTCAAGGAGGGATGATGGATGCTTGACGCAATACAGACGCGAGCCAGCGTGCGTTCGTACACCGAGGAGCCGGTTGCCGAGGACGACCTTCAGCAGGTGCTGGAGGCTGCGCTCTCGGCGCCCTCGGCCAACAACGCGCGGCCGTGGCACATCGTGGTGGTGACGGACGCCGAGAAGCGCCAGCAGCTCAGCCGGGTGCATCAATGGGCCGGCTTCTGTGCGGACTCGCCGGTGGTGCTGGCCTTCTGCGCTGAGGAGGGCAGCCAGCCGCACTGGTGGATCGAGGACACCTCGGCGGCGGTCGAGAACGCTCTGATTCAGGCCGC
>CBFDBV010000093.1:0-12693 GCA_965603135.1 uncultured bacterium | reverse complement strand
GCATCGTGGAGGGACTTGTAGGCCGGATCATCGTAGAGATCAATGCCCGAGTGATAGGCCGCCTCGACGGTCCAGCGCAGGGCATCCAGCGCGTAGAAGTGATAGGCGGCGGTGCCCTCGTACCAGAAGCCGTCGGGCAGCACGGAGACCTGAAGCTGGTAGCGCAGGCCGTGCACGCCGTTGATGGCGAGCGAGGCCAGCTCCTCGTCCCGCAGGCAGAAGCCGATGGCGGCAAGGCCCGCGTTGTGCCAGGACTGCCAGTTGCTCTTGCCCGCGTCGTTGCGGCGGATGACCTCGGCGACGGCGCGCAGGTAGCCGTCCTCGATGATCTGCCTGTCCTCCGCGGTGAAGACGCCGCTGTCATAGACGAGATCGTAGCCCCAGGCCACGCGGATGATGTCCACCGACTCATCGAGCGTTTGCGCGTAGAGGCGGCCGGCGGAGCGGCTCTCCTCGCCGCGCACGTTATGCAGGGGGAAGCTGCGGTACTTGTCACCGTAGGCCAGGAGTATCTCGCGGGCCTTCTCGGCGTAGCTGGCCTCGCCGGTGAAGGCGTAGGCCAGGCCCAGGTCGTAGATGGCCCTGGTGAGGCGGTGGTGCAGCCGCGCCACGTAGACCTGGTCGTAGGGCCAGCCGGTGTACATCTTGCCGCAGCGCGGGCAGACGTGCCGGGTCGGGCTCTCCGTCTTCAGGCCCACGCCGCAGTTTTTGCAGACGTAGTGGTGGCCCCACTGCCCGCCCTCGTCCGGGACCTTCACCTCCAGCGCCAGGGCCTTCTCGCCGCCGCTGATGATGCTCTCAAGCTGCTTGCGTGCCCAGTCGTACTTCTGCGCGCGCCGCTTCGCCCGCTCGATCTCCTGTGCCGACGCGAACAGCAGGGGAGGGTCGCTCTCGGGCAGGGGGACCGCCGCCGCGATGGGCGCCTCGAGCCGGGGCAGACCCTCAATCCCCGGGTCCACACAGAGAGCGCCCGCCTCGCGCGTGAGCGGCTCGGCTCCAGCAAGCGCCTGTGCTGAGGCCTGGAGGACCACGGACACCGTGGCCGCCTCGCCCGGCGCAATCGCGCCGGTCTCCGGGCCGGGCAGGTGGGGCTGGAAGAGGCTGAACTCGCCCTCTACGGCGAGAGGGAAGCTCCTGGCCTCATCGGTGCGGTTGGTGATTGCGAAATCATACCTGACAAGGGCGCGGTCCTCATCCACGGTCGAGCTGCGTTCGATCAGTTGCACGCCGACGGGGTCCCTCACGAGCATCACTCCATCGAGCCTCAGGACGGTGTCCTCAAGCGGATGGTGCTGCCATCCCGAGGTGTTGAGGCTCAGATAGTCAATCTGATGCCAGCCCAGGGGCTTGCGCGTAGGTCGGATCTCGACGCTCTTGCGCAGAGACAGGAGCTTCCAGCCGGACCAGTCCACCGTGAAGTGATAGTAGTAGTAGTCCCAGCCGGTGTCATCAGCCTCGTTCTCCGAGTTCGCCACCAGCGTGAGCCTCTGGCCGTTGGCCTGCTCCGAGTGCATCCAGATGCAGAGGCGGTCGAAGTCGGTCCAGTCATGGGGGAAGTCCGTGGTGCGCAGGGTGGCGTGCTGCTTCGGGATCCAGAGGCCTGAGTACTTGCCCTGCTTGGCGTCCGTGTCATCGAGCTGCACACCCGCCCAGGTGGGCTCGTCCTCGAAGTCCTCGATCGTGACCGCGGCAGGGTGCTGCGCGAGAGCACGCAGGGCGGTGACTAAGAGCACGGCGGCGATCGTCGGCAATCTCATTTGAGGCTCACCCCGATTTGGAGGCGAGATGCGAGATGCGAGAAACCGCAACGGCAAAGGACCGGGCCGGCCTTGCGCGCGCTGGACAGATAATCCGCCTTCGCCAAGGCTACGGCGGACAACGGGCACCTCCCCTGCTGTGAGCGCGCGGGTTCTTGACGCTGGCGGGAGGCCTCTGGTATAATCAGACCTGAAGGTGGGGCAGTGGCGCAGTGGGAGCGCGTCTCCTTGGCATGGAGAAGGTCGCGGGTTCGACTCCCGCCTGCTCCACCACCCTTGGCAAAGGTAAACCCCTGGAGTTTACTGTGCGAAGGGTGGCCCCCCATCTTGTCCGCGGTAGCCCGACGTAGGAGGGCGAGGGCGGAAGCTCGGCGAAGCCGAGCGACGGGGGGCAGGTTCGTGTACGGGCGCAAGGTTTCCTGCTCCTTTTTTGCTGGTGGGAAGGAGTACGGACGGGCGACGCCGAATCATCAAGCTGTGCGGGGACCGGAAGGAGGCGCGAATCAGTGCAGGAATGGCGTGAGCTGGTAAAGGAGTCCGCAGCGAAGAAGGCCTCGGACGTGTTCTGGAAGCCTGGCAACCAGCCGCACATACGACTGCGCGGGGAGGTCGAGAAGGTCGAGGAGTGGCCGGAAGTCACTCCGGAGTTCACGGAAGAGATGGCCCGCGAGCTGATGACCGAGCGCTACTGGGAGCTGTTCCAGGACTACCCCGAGCGCGACATTGGTCTGACGATCCCGGATGTGGCCCGGCTCCGCATCAACATCTACCGCGAGCGGGATCACATCGGCCTGGTGATGCGCATCATCCCGCTGCAGATCGCGACCATCGAGGAGCTGGAGATGCCGCCGGTGCTCAACGACATCTCGATGACTCCGCACGGGCTGATCCTGGTGACGGGGCCGACGGGCTGCGGGAAGTCCACCACGCTGGCGGCGATGATTGATGTCATCAACAACAAGCGCCAGACCAACATCGTCACCATCGAGGACCCCATCGAGTACGTGCACCAGGACAAGAAGAGCATCGTCAACCAGCGCGCGGTGGGCATAGACACCGAGGGCTTCAGCGACGCGCTGAAGTACGTGGTGCGGCAGAGCCCGGACGTGATACTGATCGGTGAGATGCGCGACACAGAGACGATGACGGTGGCAATGCAGGCGGCGGAGACCGGTCACCTGGTCTTCTCCACGGTGCATACGACCAGCGCAGCGGAGACGATGGAGCGCATCATCAATATGTTCCCGCCGCACGAGAAGCCTCAGATATGTATGCGGCTGAGCAAGACCCTCAAGTCCGTCATCTCCCAGTCGCTGGTGCCGCGAAGCAATGAGCCGGGAAGGATCGCGGCGGTGGAGGTGATGGTAGTAACGCCCACCATCGAGAAGCTCGTCGAGGAGGGCAAGCCCGGCGAGATTTACGCGTCAATACAAGAGGGCGGCTACTGGGGCATGCAAACGATGAACCAGGCGCTGCTCAAGCTGTTCCATGAGGGCAGGGTATCGCCGGCTCACGCTCTGTTCAACGCGGGGAACTACACCGAGATGCGGCAGATGCTGCGGCGGGCAGACGCGAAAGCCGCCGAGGAAGCCGTTGCGGGCCAGCCGGGCTTGATCAAGGTGCGCAGCGAGGGGGCGGATGCGGCCGAGGAGGAAGAGGAGGGCGCGGCGAGCGGGGGCACAGCACACCCGGCGGCCCCGCAAGAGGAAGCCGGGCGCAGGCAGGCCACGCGGCGGCCCGCGTCCAGAACGGCGCGGCGGCAGCGCTCGCCCCGCTCGACGCGCTAGTCACGGCGAGCAAAGGCGAACGGCAAGGCGAGTCGCAGAGATGGGGCCGAGGCAGGACACAGAGCAGTCTGGTGCGCAACCTAGTCTTGAGGAGGGTGACAAATGGCAGAGGACTTCCAGCGCAGAAGGATAAAGGCGCCCGCCGAGTTGGCGGCACACGCCGGACACATGCTCGATGATGAAGTGATGCGGGTCCTGATGAACGCCTGTGTGCAGTTGGGTGCGTCGGACCTGCACCTGACCGTAGGCGAGCCACCCGTCTTTCGGCGCCACGGCCTGCTCTATCGGGTCGAGGGTTACAAGGTAATGGAGCACGATGACATGATGGGGGCGGTGATCTTCTTCATCGGGGAGGAGGCGCCTGACGTCCACTACTGGGTGAGGTTCCGCGAGGCCGGCGGCTGTGACATCGGGTATGCCCACGAGGACAAGGGGCGCTTCCGGGTCAGCATCTTCCAGCAGAGAGGCAGCCCGGCCATCGCTCTGCGTCTGATCCCCGTGGAGATGCTCACCTTTGAGCAGCTAGGGCTGCCGGTGGCGCAGGTTGAGGAGCTGCTGAACAAGCCGCGAGGCGTAATCCTGCTCACCGGCCCGACCGGATGCGGCAAGACCACGACCATCGCGGCGATGATTGACTACATCAACCGGAACCGAGACACGCACATCATCACAATCGAGGACCCCGTCGAGTACTACCACACGGGCAAGAAATCCCTGATGAACCAGCGCGAGGTGGGGGTGGACGTGGCGAGCTTCTCCGAGGCCGTTACGCGCAATATGAGATCGGACCCGGACGTGATGCTCGTGGGCGAGATGCGCGACCTGGAGACGATGCGCTCCTGTCTGCAGGCCGCCGAGACCGGGCACCTGGTGCTCTCGACCCTGCACACGGTCAGCGCGCCGAAGACGGTTGACCGGCTGGTGACGGCCTTCCCCGCCATCGAGCAGGAAGAGATACGCGCGATGACCTCGACCTCGCTCGCGGCGGTGTTCTCGGAGGAGCTGATCCCGCGCAAGGACGGCAAGGGCAGGGTGGCGGCCTACGAGATAATGATCGGCGAGCCGGCCGGGTCGGCGGCGATCGGGAACCTCATTCGAGAGCGGAAGACCTCGCAGATGCGCGGGACCATCCAGAGCAGCGCGGCGCTGGGGATGCAGCTCCTCGAGTCGAACCTGGCGAGGCTGGTGAGAGATGATCTGATCGAGTTCGAAGAGGCCTACAACCGCGCGAACCAGAAGACCGACCTGCTGACCTTCCTGGACGACTACGACATACCCGAGGAGTTCTTGCAGAGAGCCCGGACTGACGAGACATCGTAAGCGGACGCGCCAGCCGGACGGGCAGGTTCATAGCCTGGCTGACGAGAGGGGCGAGTGCGATTGCGAAAGGGGAAGGGACGCGCCGGCGCATCGGACATCAGCGTTGATCTGATGGACAAGCTGGTGCGCTGGTCGGTAGCCGGGCTGAAGATCTTTGCCCTCGCTTTCGGGGTAGCCAGCGCCTACCTCCTGTGGGCGATTTACGGCGGCTATTTGCGGGAGGGGGTTGATGCGCGCACGATCGGGAACCTGCGCCTGATGGGGCAGATAATGGCGCTGGGCGGAGGCCTGGCGACGATCTGCCTGGTGATCGTGAGCTTCGAGGAAGTGACTTGGGCGGTGGTGGTGGGGATGGTGGGCGCGGGGTACATGTTCGGGACGCCCCTGGTGCTCGCCGGACAGCTTCAGGGGGCCAACGCGCAAGCGGTGGGCGAGATTACACGCTGGACGACGGTGACCGGCCAGTTGATCATGTTCATCGTCGGGGTCAGGGTTCTGATAGAGATTGTCCGGTACGTGCAGCAGGGCCCGACCCGGCGGGCGACCATGACCCTGGGCGAGCCGGAGAAGGGAAAGGTCAAGGCAGTCGCGCGGCCGTGGTATCGCCTGTCGCGGTGCTGGGAGCTTCCGTACTGCCACGCGGCAATCAGAGACCTGTGTCCGGCCTACAAGCAGGGAAAGAACTGCTGGCGGCTGAAGCTGGGCTGCAACTGCGACCCGCATATGATCGAGGCGCTCATCCGTGGTGGTGGGGCGGAGCGGGGTAAGGCCGACGCCAAGTCTGGGATGAGGACGGTTCACGAGGCCTACGTGCGCTCGGACCTGACAGGAGACAGGAGAGTCGGCCAGGCGGAGCGCACGCGAGAATGCAGGGACTGCCCCATCTACAACGAGCATCAGCGCGAGAAGTTCAAGGTGCTGAACCCGATCATAATGGTGGCGACCATCGTGGGGCTGCTGGCTGCGTATCCGTTCTTCCAGAGCATCTATGTCCGCGCGGTCGCGGGGATGACTGAGGTGATAAGGAAACTGGCGCTGGGGAGCGAGTTCGACCCGACGAGGTGGTTTGAGGGCTGGCAGACCCCGGTAGTGCGGAGCCTGCTGTTCTTCGTGTTCGCCGGGATAGTGCTCTCGTATGTGCTGAAGTTCGTCGAGTGGGCCATCCTGGTCAAGAAGCTATGACGACCAGCCTGGGGGAGCCCGCGACGAAGGGGGAGAGGCGGGAAGCTCTCGACGATGGCAGTGAGATAGGGTATGAACGCGCAGCGCCCGGCCTGGTTGGGCCGGGCGCTTGGGCAAGGAGTGCCGGCTGGCAGGTGAGATCACTGGGTGCGGCTGAGGACGAGTTCCTGGCGGGTCTCCTCGCCGCGACGGTCGCGTACAGTAATGACGAGCTTGAGATGGGACTGATTCGTATCGAAGGGCAGGTGCAACTGGAAGCGGCTGTCGGAGTCAAGTTCAACGGGCCGGTCGTTGACGGTGACCTCGGCGTTCGGTTCGGCGACGCCTTCGATGGTAACCTTCTGGGCGTCTGGGGCGACCTCAGCGGTAGCCGGGGTCTTGAGTTCAAGGCGCGGGCCGACGATGCCGCCCTGCTCGTCCCAGGCAGCGGCCTCCTCGTCGCTCATGGTGAGCTTCGTTGGCGCGGACTGCCTGCCGATGACGGCGTTCTCACCCGCCCCGGCCTTCAGCAGCTTCCCCGCCGCTTCCAAGGCCACGGAGCCCTCGTAGACGGAGATCTGGGTATCGCCGTCGGCAGTGATCTCAACGGAGAAGACGGTGCCGCGCACGCCAGCGGTGACCGTGGGGGTCCTGATCTGGAACTTGGAGCGCTCTCCGAGCGCCTCCAGGATGCGGATCCAGACGCGCCCGACATCGAGATGGAAGAGCGAGGTCCTGGCGTTGCTGCTCTTGTTGAGCGAGCACTTGAGGACCTTGAGCGTCGTTGAAGGGTCGAGCCGGATGCGGGAGCCGTCCACCCAGTTGAGGGTGAGCCTTCCGTTTTCGCTGGTCTTCACAAGGTCACCGGCGCGCACCATCGCGTCCTCGTAGAGCGGCCGGAAGTCGGCATCCGTGGCTGACTTGACCCAAACGGGTGGGACCACTTCGGTGACCGTCGCGAGGCGCTGGACGATCATCAACGACTGGGTCATCATAATGGCCAGGAAGATGAAGATCATCAGCACGGAGATGAGCAGTACGGCAGCCTTGCGCATTTCTCGGCCCCCGTCCGGTCTTCTCGGGAGTACGGTCGCACACATAGGAGCGGGCGGCCTGGGCCCGCGTACAAGGGATGTTTACCCGCTGCTCCGGGGGCATAAACTCCCGGCTCACCGGGGGATGCAGAGATGAGCGAAGACGGCTCAATGCGGCGAGGCGGCACCTGGTGGCGCGCAGGCCTCACGGTGGCAGTGGTTGCGCTGGCCCTGGTGCTGCGGTTCTGGCCGGCAATGACGCTGCTGGACCGGATCGAGCTGCGCACGCTTGACTGGCGCTTCGCGCACCGCGGTACGCGCCCCCCGTGTCCGGACGTCGTGGTTCTCGCGGTGGACGATGACAGCATAGCAGAGCCGGAGTTGGGCCGCTGGCCGTGGCGGCGCGATAGATTCGCGCGCGTCATCCGCGACCTGAAGGAGGGCGGCGCCCGCGCGATCGTCTTCGACATCTTCTTCTCCGAGCCGGATACCTCTTCGCTCGATGGCGCTGAATGGGATGCGAAACTCGTGGCCGCCACCGCCGAGGCGGGAATCGTCTATCACGCGGTCTTCGGCCACGCGCTGGGCGAACAGCCCGATCAGACGCCGGCGACGGAGCTGGAGCAGGAAGGCTGGCCGAGAGCACGCCTGCTCAAGGGGCGAGGGCTCAACGCGGTGGCCCAGCTCCACGAGGTCGGGGCGGTCACAACGCCAATGCCCGCCCTGCTGGCCGAGGCGGCTGGGGTCGGGTTCGTGAATGTCGTGGACTCCGGTGACGGCGTGTTCCGGCACACGTTCCCGATTGCGCTCCGCAAGGGGGTTCCCTACCCCTCCCTGGCCCTCGCGGTGTGTGCCGACCTGCTGGAGGTCACCCAGGAACGGGTGACCATCGAGCCGGGACGTCACGTGCGGCTGGCAGACAAGCGCTCGATACCCATTGACCGAACCGGCCGGATGCTCATTGACTTCGCCGGCGGCGCTCAGACCTACCCACACGTCTCCGTCAAGGATTTCTTCACCATCCGTGCGGATCCGTCCGCGGCTTTGGAGGGCTTCAAGGACAAGATCGTGCTGGTGGCGGTCACCGCTCGGGGGCTGTACGATCTGCGAGCGTGCCCGTTCAGCGCCGTGTTCAACGGGGTCGAGACGCAGGCGAACGTCATCGCCAACGTGCTGGAGGGGCGCTTTCTGCGCCAGGCTCCCGGCGAGCTGGTGGCCCTGGTCATGGCGCTCGCCGGCCTGCTGATGCACCTGGGCCTGGGCCGGCTGCGGCCGGTGACGGCGGTTCTCTACGCGGCGGTGATGCTTTTCTCCTACAACTGGCTGTGTGTGTGGCTGTTCACGGCCCGCGGCTACGTGATGGATATGCTAGCGCCGAACCTGGTGCTGGTGGGCAGTGCAGCGGTGCTGCTGTCTCTGCGGCTGTTCAGGGAGCAGAGCCAGCGGGAGCAGGTCAGGGCGACCCTGGCGAAGTTCGTGCCGCCCGAGATCGTGGAGCAGGCGGTGCAGTCGGAGCCGGAGGCGTTGCTGCGCGGGCAACGGCGCGTGGTGACCGTGATGTTCGCGGACCTGCGCAACTACACGGCCGCCTCGGGACGTATGCCGCCGGAGGAGGCGGTGGACCTGCTCAACCGCTTCTTCCTGTTGGCGCATGAGGTGATCTGGGAGTTCGGGGGCACGCTGGACAAGTACATCGGCGACTGCCTGATGGCGTTCTTCAACGCGCCGGCCGACCAGGAGGACCACGCGCTGCGCGCCGTGCAGACCGCGGTTGAGATGCAGGCGCGCATCAGGACGAACCGGGCTGAGTGGGAGTTCCTGCGTATGCCGGAGCTGGCCGCGGGCGTGGGCATCAGCACCGGTGAGGCCGTGGTCGGCTACCTGGGGACGGGGGAGAGGATGCAGTACACGGCCATCGGGCAGGACGTGAACCTGGCAGCGCGGCTGGAGCCGCTCAACAAGGAGTTCGGCACCGAGATACTCATCAGCCAGGTGACATACGATGCGGTGAGCGACGCGGTGAGGGTGCGCCCGCACGGGCCGGTGGAGCTCCGAGGCTTCGAGGAGCCGATGATGGTCTACGAGGTGCTCGAGATCACGGCGCCGATTGCGAAGCGAGCGGATGGCCGACTGCTGTGAGATAGACCACGACTTCGAAGTGACTGTCCAGGCCGATGAGTTGCGCCACCTCGTCGTCGAAGAACGCGCCCACGTTGCAGGAGGCAAGCCCGAGGGCCTCGCAGGCGAGCTGAAGCTGCGCGCCCAGGTGCCCCGCGTCAAGATAGAGATAGCGGTAGGCGCGGTTCTGATACTTCCAGGCCGCGCGCGCGACCACCGCACCCCAGACGAAGACCGCGGCCGCCTGCGCCACCCAGCCCTGGCCGATGCAGGCCTCCGCAATCTCGCGGGAGAAGTCGCCCTCCGCCA
Source organism: uncultured bacterium (assembly GCA_965603135.1). Taxonomy (GTDB): domain Bacteria; phylum Armatimonadota; class Zipacnadia; order Zipacnadales; family UBA5352; genus CBFDBV01. Next base: position 3,207 of record CBFDBV010000093.1, on the reverse strand, counting down.
ACATCCCCAGGGCGTGCTCGCGGATGACGTAGTGATAGGTGCCCTCCATCATCTCCTCCACGCGGTGAGCGATAACGTAGGTCTCGTTGGGATACAGAGCGCCCGCCGAGGCGGCGGCGCGGAACTGCAAGCCCTGCTGCTCGGCAGTGATGCCCTGGATCGCCCACAGGAGCTGTGAGAGGTCCTGCATAGCCAGGGGGCGGTCGGCGAAGCTGCGGCGCGAGCGCCTCCGAGCTGCCAGGTCCCAGAGGCCCGGCCCTGCGTCCGTCGCCGGCGGCGGGAGTTGCACGCGCTGGAGGTAGTCGGCGTAGGTCTTGTGCGGAGGCGGCGGGGCGGCCCAGGCGGGCTCCTGCGGCACTGGACGGCCTCGGGCGTACTTGGTGGCCTCCTGGTAGTTGGGGCCGATGCCTTGCGGGCCGTTCATGTCATTCACCCACTCGAACGGCGGCTAACGGCAGGGCACGACGACCAACGACGGCGAACGGCGTTGGCGGGCTGGAAGCCCGCCCTACGCGTGGGTTCTTGGACGCGGACAGTGGTCCCACCTTCGCCAAAACTACGGCGGACAGGCCGGCCTCTGCGTACGACAACGGCGGCAGCATCGCGCTCAGTCGCACTGGGAGTAGCCGCACTCGCGGCAGACGTTGCAGCCGCCCTCGTGGATGAGAGTGCCGCCACATTCGGGACAGGCGCCGGCGTGGCCGAAGGTGGCGCCATTGAACGCCATAGAGAGCTGCTCGCCCTCGGGGGTGATGCACCTCTCGATGGCCTTGGCGATGGCGTCAGGGCAGGAGAGGATCTTCTCGCCGCCGGGCTCCCAGGCCGGCATATGACAGCTTATGCCCTTGAGCTGCTTGATGACCTCCTCGGCGGCGATGCCGGAACGCAAGGCCAGGGAGACCAGGCGCGCGAGGCCCTCGGACTGAGAGGCCGCGCAGCCGCCCGCCTTGCCCATCTGCGCGAAAAGCTCGAAGGGCCCCTGCTCATCCTCGTTGATGGTCACATACAGCTTGCCGCAGCCGGTGCGCATCACGCGGGTGGAGCCCGTGACCACCTTCGGCCGCGGTCGCGGCCCCACCGGCGCAGGCTGCTCTCTGGCCTCGTCAGTCTTGCCGGTGGTGAGCACCTGCATCTCGCGGCTGCCGTCGCGGTAGATGGTCACGCCCTTGCAGCCGAGTTCGTAGGCGAGGCGATAGACGTGGGCCACGTCTTCGACGGTGGCCTCGTTGGGGAAGTTGACGGTCTTGCTCACGGCGTTGTCGGTGTACTCCTGGAAAGCGGCCTGGATGCGGATGTGCCACTCGGGGGTGACATCGTGGGCGGTGACGAAAAGCTCTTTGAGGTCCTGGGGGACGCCCTCGACCTCGTGAAGGCTGCTCTTGGCGGCGATCTCCTTCATCAGCTCAGGGCTGTGGAAGCCGCGCTCATGGGCGATGCGCTCGAATATCGGGTGGACCTCCAGTAGCTCATCCTGGTCGAGCACGTGGCGGGTGAAGACGACCGAGAAGACCGGCTCGATGCCGCTGGAGCAGCCGCCGATGATGCTGATGCTGCCGGTGGGGGCGATGGTGGTGGTGGTGGCGTTGCGGAGCGGGGCTGCGCCATCCTGCGCGTAGGTGCTGCCCTCCCAGTTGGGGAACTGCCCGCGCTCCCCGGCGAGGCGCGCCGATTCGAGACGGGCCTGCTCGCGGATGAAGGCCATCAGCTCCTGAGCGGTCTTCACCGCCATCTCGCTGTTGTAGGCGATCCCCAGCAGGATGAGCATGTCCGCGAAGCCCATCACGCCCAGACCGATCTTGCGGTTGGCCTTGGTGTTCTCCTCGATCTTCGGGAGCGGGAAGCGGTTCATGTCTATGACGTTATCGAGGAAGCGCACCGCGAGATGCACGGTCTCGGCGAGGTGGTCCCAGTCAATCTCCGGCGCGTCTCCGTTGATGCGGACCATCTTCGCCAGGTTGATGGAGCCCAGGTTGCAGGACTCGTAGGGGAGGAGGGGCTGCTCGCCGCAGGGGTTGGTGGACTCAATGTCCCCGACCTGGGGCGTGGGGTTGTCGGCATTCATACGGTCGAGGAAGATGATGCCCGGGTCGCCGCCTTCCCAGGCGAACTGCACCATGCGCTCGAAGACCTCGCTGGCATTGAGGGTCTCGGTGGGCTCGTTGGTGCGTGGATTGACGAGTTCGTAGTCGTCTCCCACGGCAGCCGCTTGCATGAACCTCTCGGTGACGGCGACCGAGAGGTTGAAGTTGGTGAGCCGGGTGTGATCGCGCTTGGCCTCGATGAAGTCTATTATGTCGGGGTGGTCCACGCGGAGCACCGCCATGTTGGCGCCGCGGCGCACGCCGCCCTGCTTGATGGCCTCGGTCGCGGCATCGAAGACCTTCATAAAGGAGACCGGCCCGCTGGAGACGCCACGGGTGGAGCTGACGATGTCATCGGCGGGGCGGAGCCTGGAGAAGGCAAAGCCGGTGCCGCCGCCGCTCTTGTGAATGAGCGCGGTGTTCTTGACGCCCTCGAAGATGCTCTCCATTGAGTCCTCGACCGGCAAGACGAAGCAGGCGGAGAGCTGCTGGAACTCGCGGCCGGCGTTCATCAGCGTGGGGCTGTTGGGCATAAACTCCTGGCTGGTCATGAGCTCGCAGAACTGCTGCGCGCGCTGTGCCACCTGCTGCTCGGTGGCCCCGTAGTTGGCGTCGGCCGAGGCGATGTTCTCGGCGACGCGGCGAAACATATCCTCCGGGCGCTCCTCCACAGTGCCGTCCTGGTCTTTCTTCAGGTAGCGTCGCTCCAGGACGGTGAGAGCGTTGTCGGAGAGGTCAACTTCAGTGTTGCTGGCGATCGTGGACATCGAGTACCCTCCCAACCCCGGCTGCAAGGCGCGGGGTGTTCCCGCCGAGCCCTTCGACGATCTCGGCGGCCACCTCGGACAACGAACGCCAGCCCGTAGGCTGGCGCTTGCCATGCGTGAGGTGCACGCCGTGTGCAACTTTGAGCGCCCAAGGCTATACGGACCTGAACAATACACTAGGAGGCCGAGGGAGTCAAGACGAAACACAAAAAGCGCCAGAAAAGGTGCGCAAGGGTGCCGGCTGAGGGTCCATGCCAGCCACAAGGATCTACTCTGTGCCCTGGGCCTCGCGGACGACCTTGGCGACGGCTGAGACAACCGCGCCCTCGTCGGGTGAGACGACCTTGACGCCCTGCGCG
>CBFDBV010000092.1:0-12873 GCA_965603135.1 uncultured bacterium | reverse complement strand
GGAGCAACCCGAGGAGGCTGAGGAGCCGGTCGAGGCGGCTGAGGAGGCTCCGGCTCCGCCGGCGAGGCAACGGGGCCCGGTAGCCGAGGGGCGCGCCTACATCAAGTCCACGTTCAATAACACACTGATCAGCATTGCGGATGCGCAGGGCAATGTGCTCTGCTGGGCGAGCGGCGGCACGATCGGCTTCCAGGGCACGAAGAAGGGCACGCCGTTCGCGGCGCAGATGGCGGCCGAGAGCGTGGCGCGACAGGCGATGGACCTTGGCATCAGCAGGGTGGAGGTCTACGTCAAGGGGCCTGGCTCCGGGCGGGAGACGGCCATGCGCTCCCTTCAGGCGGCGGGCCTGGACATCGGCAACATCAAGGACGTCACGCCGATGCCGCACAACGGCTGCAGGCCCAAGAAGAGGCGACGTATGTAGGTGCAGGCTGCCGCGGCTGCCTGCGGAGGTGAACCGATCAATGGCACGTTACACCGGACCCGTCTGTCGGCTCTGCCGCCGCGAGGGACAGAAGCTCTTCCTCAAAGGCGAACGCTGCAACGGACCCAAGTGCGCGCTGGAGAAGAGGGAGTATCGCCCGGGCCAGCACGGGAGTGGGCGCGGCGTCCGTCGGCGGCCCACGGACTATGCCCTGCAGCTTCGAGAGAAGCAGAAGCTGCGAGCCATCTACGGCGTGCTGGAGAGGCAGTTCAAGCGCTACGTCGGGCGAGCGGTGGGCAGCACCGGCGTCACCGGCTTCGTGCTGCTCCAGCTCCTGGAGCGCAGGCTCGACAGCGTCCTGCGCAGGGCCGGCTTCGCCGTCAGCCAGGCTCAGGCGCGACAGGTCGTGCTGCACCGGCACCTGACGGTCAATGGCCGCATAGTGGACATCCCCTCCTTTCTGGTGTCCGAGGGCGATGTCATTGAGGTCAGGGAGAAGAGCCGCGACCTTCAGCCCATCGTCGCGGCCCTCGGCTCCGGTGCCAAGAGCGTCAACTGGCTCGCCATTGACCCCCAGGCGCGGCGCATCACCGTCAGCCGGCTGCCGGACCCAGACGACATCTCCGTTGACGTGGACGAGCAGCAGGTCGTCGAGTTCTACACCCGCTAACAGCTACCAGCTACCAGCTACAAGCTAACGGCAAGGGAGAGTGGCGAGATGATAGAGGAGCTGGCCCCGAGCATGGTGGCACTCGAGCTGTCGGACAAGTACGGCAAGTTTGCCGTCGAGCCGCTGGAGCAAGGCTTCGGCCACACGCTGGGAAACGCTTTTCGGCGGGTGCTGCTGGCGCATATCCCCGGGGCGGCCATTACCGACGTGCGCATCGAGGGCATCGCCCATGCCTTCGCCACCATCGAGGGGGTCTACGAGGACGCCACCGAGATCATCCTGAACCTCAAGGAGCTTGCCATCAAGCTTCATCCTGAGAGCGACGCTCAGGAGGCGCTCATCGCGCGCATTGATGCTCGCGGCAAGGGCGAGATCGTCGGGGCCGACGTGATCTGCCCGCCCGGGGTCGAGATCATCAATCCCGACATTCACATCGCCGAGCTGACCGCCGCCGGGGCCTCCCTGGCCATTGATATGTGGATCGAGCGCAACACCGGGTATCGCCCCGTGGAACAGCCGGGGCGGGAGAAGCGCGGCACCGAGGTCGTACCTGTGGACGCTCTGTTCTCTCCCATCGCCAGAGCCACCTACGCCGTGGAGCCCACACGCCTGGGGAATCGCACCAACCTCGACCGCCTGATCCTGGAGGTCTGGGGCGATGGCACCGTGATGCCCGACGAGGCGGTGCAGACCGGCGCGGAGATCCTGGCGCGCTACATCCACGTCTTCGGCGATATTGAGGTGCTCGAAGAGGAAGAGGAAGCGGAGGTGGCCGAGGAGGAAGAGGCGCTCATCCGCGTGCTCGCCTACCCCATCGAAGAGATGGAGTTCTCCGTTCGCACCTTCAACTGCCTGAAGAAGGAGAGCGTCAACAGCGTCGGCGAGTTGATCGAGCGCACGGAACAAGAGCTGCTCGACATCCGCAACTTCGGCAAGCGCTCGCTGGAGGAGGTCATCCAGAAGCTGGCTCAGTTCGAGCTGGCGCTGCGCGAGCCGGTCGAAACTGAGGAAGAGCTGGTGGAGGAAGAGGACGGGTAACGGCGGAGGCGGGAGGCAAGATGCGGGAAGCGGGAAACGACTTGAGAGCCGCTACCCGCCGCGCTTGCCTCGGGCTCGCTTCTCGCCTCCCGCCTTCAAGTGCCCTTTGCCCGCCGTACTGAGAGGGACACGGGAAATGCGACATCGTAAGGATCACAGGAAGCTGGGGCGGGCCACCGATCAGCGCCTGGCGCTGCTGCGCAGTCAAGTGGACTCGCTGTTCCGGCACAGCCACATCCGCACCACGGTGGAGAAGGCCAAGGAGACCCAGCGGCTGGCTGAGAAGCTCATCACTCTGGCCAAGCGCGGGGACCTGGCCGCTCGCCGCCGCGTGCTGCGGCAGGTGCGCGACCGGGACCTGGTAAGCCACCTCTTTGAGGAGATCGCTCCGCGCTATGAGGGCCGCGAGGGCGGCTACACACGCGTCATAAGAGCCGGGCGGCGACAGGGCGATGACGCCCAGATGGCCATCCTGGAACTCGCTGACTGAGCAACGACGGGCAAAGGGCAAGGGGGAAGGGCGAACGGCAGCGACAGCAGCGACGGCACGGCGACAGCTACGGCAACGGCGACGGCAAGGCATACCGCAGGGAATGACGGGCAAACAGCACGGGGGACAGGGCAAAGGGGAACCGCAGACGACAGGCAAAGAGCAAGGGGGAAAGGGCAAGGCGTAACAGCGAATGACAGGCAACCTGTCCGCGGTGACCTTCGCCGCGGCGGATCGGCAAAGGGCGGTGCTGTGGCCCCTTTGCCCTTTGCCCTTTGCCCGCCGTGAGGATGCCTCGGATGCGCAGAGTGTTGCTGGTGGTTCAATACGACGGCACCGACTACCACGGCTTCCAGCAGCAGCCCGGCTTGCGGACCGTGCAGCAGGAGTTGGCGCTGGTCCTGAACCGGGTGCTCGGCGAGGAGGTCACGGTCACCGGCGCCGGGCGAACCGATGCCGGAGTGCATGCCCTGGGCCAGGCAGTGGCCTTTGACACGAATAACCCGATACCGATAGAGAACCTGGCCCGCGCTCTCAACGACGCGCTGCCCGAGGACATCGGCATCGTCAGCGCCGAGAACGCGGACGCCGAGTTCCATCCGTGCTATGACGCGAAGGGCAAGCTGTACTCCTATCGCATACTCAACCGGGAGTTGCCCTCGCCCTTCATCAATCGGTACGCGTGGCACGTTCCCGAGCCGCTGGACGTGCCGATGATGTCCGCGGCCGCCGAGAAGCTCGTCGGAGAGCACGATTTCGCCTCCTTCTGTGCTTCCGGGGGCTCAACCGAGAGCACCGTGCGCACCTTGCGGAGGCTGGACGTGCAGCGCGAGGGCGAGCTGGTCGAGATGCGTCCTGAGGCCGATGGCTTTCTGTACATGATGGCTCGCATCATCGCGGGGACGCTGGTGGCGGTCGGGCGCGGCGAGCTGTCGCCGGAGGAAGTCGGCAGGATCGTGGACGCCCGCGACCGCAGGCGAGCAGGCCCCACCGCGCCCCCGCAGGGGCTGTCGCTGGTTAGGGTGATATACTGACGCCGACGGGCCTCTGATGCTTGTCGCGACGCACAGTCGAGGAGGAAAGCCGCATGCAGGACAAGACACGCTCGGCCTATCCGGACGAAGTGACGCGCAAGTGGTATATCGTAAGCGCCAGGGGCAAGGTGCTCGGACGCCTGGCCTCAGACGTTGCGGCCGTGCTGCGCGGCAAGCACAAGCCGACCTTCACGCCGCACGTGGACTGCGGCGATCACGTCATTATTGTTGACGCGGAGGGAGTGCGACTGACCGGGCGCAAGCCGGAGCAGAAAATGCGCTACCGCCACAGCGGCTACCCGGGGCACCTGCGCTCGGAAAGCTACGGCCGCCTGCTCGAGAAAGAGCCCGACAAGGTCGTCTGGCGCGCGGTCAAAGGCATGCTTCCGCACAACATCCTGGGCCGCACTATGCTCAGGAAGCTCCGGGTCTATGCCGGGTCAGAACATCCGCACGAGGCGCAACAACCTGAGCCGCTGCCCGAACATCTCCAGACGTAATCATTCGCCGGGCGAGCGAGAGGAGGAGAGCAACTTGGCGGAGCAGAGACCGTACGGGACGGGAAAGCGCAAAGATGCCACCGCAAAGGTGTGGCTTGAGCCGGGAGCGGGCGAGATCGTCATTAACGACATGCCGGCCGGCGAGTACCTCAAGCGCGTACAGCTGGAGGCGATGGTCAGGCAACCGCTCGTGCTCACGCAGACCGAGGAGCACTACAACGTGCGCTCGCGCGTCATGGGCGGCGGGCTGGCCGGTCAGGCCGGCGCGGTGCGTCACGGCATCGCGAAGGCGCTGGTCGAGGCGGACCCTGAGCTGAGGTCGGTGCTGGGGCCCGCGGGGCTGCTGACGCGCGATCCCCGCGTTAAAGAGCGCAAGCACGCCGGCTTCCGCAAGGCGCGGCGGGGCAAGCAGTTCTCCAAGCGCTAGCTAACGGCAACGACGGCAATAGGCAATGGGCAATGGTAGGACTAACCGCGAAGAGCCGGTGGGGTGGTCCCTATTGCCCATTGTCCATTCCATTGCCTGTTGGGAGGCGCGCTATGATCCCTCGGTTCAGTCTCCTCGTCGCGACAGTTCTGCTCCTCTGCCCGACGGCGCCCCGGGCCTGCGCCTCCGCTCATCTCGCGGAGATCTCCGCCCGGGTCGTTGCCTACGGTCAGGTGTACTTCGATGAGGAGGAGGGCCTGCGGCGGTTCGATGAGCAGTCCGGCTTCGTCCGGGACTGGGATGGGCGGCTCAACGTCGCGGAGGCCACGCTCAACTACGCAGGCGCTCTGTTTGAGGTCGGCACCGACCCTGCCGGGGTCGCGGGCCTGATCGGGGCGACCCTCAGCCAGCAGGACCGGGACCAGCGGTCCGCCACCTGCGGGCTGTTTCGCTGGTTCGCCAAGGATGAGGCTGAGTACGAGGTCATCCCCACGCTCTATCTGGCGCCCGTGCTCGCCCACCTCACGCGCGAGCTGTCACGGGCCTCAGGCGCAGCCAGCGTCTCGTCGCTGAGCGAAAGCTGTCGGCTGGCGCTGCAAGCGCTCCTGGCCCGTCCGGTCCCGGCGGAGGAGGTGGGGGCTTTGATGTATGCCGGCGCGGTGTGCAGCCTGGGTGCCACGCTTGGGGAATCGGCGGGGCAGGAGAGAGGCGCGAACGTGGTGCGGCAGTGGCTGGGCGGGATACCGGCACGCGGGGCCTCCGAAGGACACCGGCTGACCTACGACGCCCTGAAGATCGGGGGTCTGCGCTGGGCGTGGCAGAGCGCGCTCGATGACACGGCGCGTGTGGATGCCGAGGCGGCCCTGGGGCTGCTCTACCGCGATCTGCTCCAGCGCTATCAGCCCAGGGCCGCCGCTGTCGGCGGCGCCGTCCGCCAGGCGTACGCGGCAGACTACACGGGCGCAACCGGCGTAGGCAGGTATCTTCTGGCCGCCGACCTGCCCTCGGCTCTGGACGCGGCGGAGGACGTGGGCCCGCTCGCGATGTACTTCGGGCTCAGCGACTACCAGCTTCCCCCCGAGTTGCGCGCGCTCGCCGAGGACCGCGACCAGCCCTACGAGGTGCGCACTCGGACCCCGGAGGACGAGGCAGCCGAGAAGCCCGAACTCACCACCTGCACCTACGTGACATCTCACTTCACGCTGGGGGCGATGAGCGGCTCGGTCAGCGATGCTGACATCCCCATCCTTGCCACCTGGGACCTCGCCGAGCGGCCCACGAGCTACTTCTACCTGCTCGGAGCGCCCGCTCACCTCAGCAGCGTGCAGAGCGGCCCGCTGGCCCTGTGCAGCTTCAACTTCGACAATGTGGGCGTTCTCAAGCGCCGTCAGGTGGCCGTGCGCGGGGTTCTGGGGCTCCGCGAGGGGATGGGCACGGTGCTGGTGAACGGCCACGAGTGGATCGGCGAGCCGGAGGCCCTTTCGCAGGGCACCACCATCGCGCTGCGGCGCGGCAGCTCGTATCTGGGCGTCAAGATCCTGGAGTGTGGCTCCATCGAGAGCGGGGGCCTGGAGGGTGGTGTCAGTCCCGGCGTGATCGCCTGGTCCGCGGAGGGGGACGCAGGCAGGCTTATGCTCGACGTCTATGGCCGCCAGGCCAAGTATGCGTTGCGCGCGCCGCTGCAGAACGTGCGCGTCGGCCTGCTCCTGGAGGTCGCTGCGCAGAGCGCATACGAGAGCCTCGAGAACTTCGCCAGGCACGTGGCCCGGCGGCGCGTGGGGCAGCACACTGAGTACCGCAAGCGCCGGGCGCGGGAGTTGGAGGAGGGCGGGCCGCTCCGCGAGCACGAGCCCAAGAGCAAGGCAGAGATGGTCTTCGTCCGCTCGCTGGAGCACTCTATGAGCCTTGATGCCGACGATGTGCAGCTTGGCCTGGTCGAGGACCTGCTGGCCAACAGGCTGATATCGCGGACCCTCCCGGTCGAGCTGTCCCCCAACTACCTGTGGCTCTCGCCGGCGCTCGCGCTGGAGGCTGGCGTCTCGGTGCAGGCTGCCCTTGGGCCGTGAGGCCGCGTGTGCGGCATCCCGTACAAATACGAGCGCACCCAAGGGGTGCGCTCGTAGGTTAGATCCCCTGCCCTTGCTAGTTGAAGATGGGTGGTAGAGGAGGCAGGGGCACGTCCGCTCCTCCGCCGCCTCCCGGCGGAGGCGGTGGCACGCCACTTCCGCCGCCGTTTCCGCCACCGTCGTCGCCGCCGCCGTTGCCGCCGTTTCCTCCGTCCGCGGGCGGCTGAGCGCCGCTGCCGTTCCCCCCGCCGTTATCGAGTGAGTCGCCCTGGTACGGGTGGTTGCCCCCGCTGCCACAGGCTGCCACCATCAAGACGAAGATGATCAGAACCGCCATCGTAAGGTAGATTGCTCTCACTGGGAGTCTCCCCTCTCGCTGCACTGAGCGGCCTACGGGGGGAACTTCGCCGCGCGCGCCGCGATTCCTTCTTCTCCGGGCAGAACTCTTGCCTTTGCCTGCCGCCGTACAGTGCTGGATTCTCCCCCTGGGCTAGGATTGCCTCGCTCGGCCCCGCACTCGCCAGGTGCCCGTGCTTCGACCGAACCCGTGAGCACCCGAAGGCGCCCTTTCTAGCCGATCACTGGCGGTCGGCAGCAGGAGCACCTATGACACAGGGCGAAACACATCACAATTCAGTTGTGTCCTTGTCAGTGTGACAAATGGCGGGCAATGAGGTTGACGAGCTACCACGCGGCGTGGTACTGTCCCCACGCTCCGATACCGGAGCGGCGCGTCAATTAGCCGGTTGGACCAACCAGCTCACCAGCAGTGGCAGTATGGACAGGAGGTACCTGGATGAGGAAGATCCCCATGCTGCTGGGCATCCTGGCAATCCTCGTACCGCTAGTGATACTTGGCGGATGTGGTGGTGGGGCGAGTAACTGGGCATCCCGGCCCCACATATCGGTCGAGAACGCGACTTGCACCTATGTCAGTCCTGGGCCGGGCGTTATCGGGACCTCGCCTCCGGGCATGCGGTATACCTATTCCTTCCCCGGGACACACGGGGAGGTCACGCACTGTCTGGACTTGCGGGGACCTAGTGCCACGGCCTTTCGATGCGCCGGTTGTTATCACGGCGTCCGGGAATGGAAGGAGGATGAGTACGGACGCAAGCACTGGATCAAGGAAACTGTTACGTTCGATGAGGGTGGCACGCATACGGTGATACTCGAGCTAGAATTTGACGCGTACAGCCGGGTTTCCTTGTGTACGGCCACTCTCGACGGTACCGTCTGTCGCCTATCGATCCCCCCCGGCGGGGGCGCCCATTGCTAGTGCTGGCATTGGCCGCGTCGTCTAGCAGGAGGGGCGTCAGTACCACTTGACGTTCTGCCATCGTCTCTAGGTGACGCAGTGAGCGTGTGGTGTTCATCCGTGGCGGCGAGGAATGCCACGCAGGGCGGGTTGCGGATCGTCAGGAGTTGGTAAGAGCTGTTCCAGGGCTATGATGGAAAGGGCTGGTCAAGCGTGAGCATGCACAGCCGCATGGGTCCTCAGGTTCTGCTGGTGGCGGCGGTCGCCCTTGTAATAGCTGGATGTGGTGGTGGGGGCGGAAATGGCCAGGGCGGTGGCGGTGGCGCCGGGGCACCCCCCTCTGCGCCGCCCTCCCCTGCCCTGACCGTCAACCTGACTGCGGACGACGCCGCGGTATCCACTGGAGGAAGCACTGCCCTCCGGTGGACATCGACCGCTGCCGCCACGGTGGCATCGTCGAACTTCGGTGCGACTAGCGTCAGCGGAGCCAAATGGGTAACCCCGGCTGGAACCACTGTCTATAGCATCACCGTAACAGGGCGAGGCACGAGCGCCAGCGATACTGTGAGAGTTCGCGTCGACGGCAGCATACCCCCTGGCAAGATCGCCTTCTCAACCGATGTTGACGACGGCAACGAGGAGATCTACAGGATGAAGACCGATGGGGGTTCCTGGGTTTGCCTGACGCACCACCCGGCGCATGACACAAGTCCGGCCTGGTCGCCGGACGGCACTGAGATTGCCTTCGTGTCCAGGTTTGGGCGCCCCTCTGGCATCTACAAGATGAACGCCGACGGCACAGGACAGACGCGCTTGACCCCAAGTAGTCTTGCTAATCCAGGTCATCCTGCTTGGTCACGGGACGGCACGAAGATCGCGTTCGACAACTCCATCTTCGTCTTGAGCAGCGACGGCACGGGCATCAGCCCACTCACTGCCTGCGCGCCGGGGTCGGACATGCAGCCCAGTTCTGGCCCTTCGCCACCGGGAACCCACGACAGCTCCATCTACGTCATGAAGAGCGACGGCACGGGCATCAGTCTACTCACGCCCTCGGGGCCGGGGTCGGACATGCAGCCCACTTGGTCGGCAGACGGCACCCAAATCGCCTTCCACCACCAGGAGAATGGGCGCAGTAACGTCTATGTGATGAATAGCGACGGTAGCGGACGAGCGCCCCTGACTGCTACGGGAGGTAAGAGCCCAGCTTGGTCGCCCGACGGCACCAGTATAGCCTTCGTCAGGGAGGTTGGAGAGCAGGGGGAGGTCTACCTGATGAATACCAACGGTACGGGACAGACGCGCCTGACTGACGGAGGCGGCGAAGGCCCCGCGTGGTCGCCGAACGGCAAGAAGATCCTGTTCGTCAGGTGGTGCGACGGCAACTGGCGGATCTACGTGATGAACAGCGACGGCAGCGGGCAGACCAGGCTCACGAACGCGCCGGATTCCTCGGACACTGATCCGGCCTGGAGTCTGAACTGACTCAGCGATCTCAACTGGCCCTCGTCCCCGAGCAAACACGAGGGCGCTGGCGTCGCGCACCCGCCCGCTTTGTCGTCCACAAGTACGCCGCCTGGCAGAGTTCCTTCCTGTGGGCGCTCGACTGCTCAATTGACCAGGTGCACTTCCGCGGCTTGTACTTCGACGTGACCTCGCCGCACCGCTACGCCAACCACCACCACGGCTGCGGCTACCCGCGCCCGGATTCCAGCGGAGCGCTTGCGCTCCGGGACGTGCGCGGGTGCGAGCAGGAGCCCCTCAGCGGGTGAGGCGACGCATCAGCGGCGTTCTGTTGAGTAGCAGCACGAAAAGCAGTACCGCGACCGCGAAGTCCAGGCCGTTGAGGGTTGCTACGGTGGCGTCCATTGTACGCCCTCCTTGCAATCGAACGATAGTTCGATTATAGCCGTAGCGGGCACCGGTGTCAAGCCCCGCAAGCAGGTTAGTGCCCACGGGTTTGCCTGGCATCTCGCACGCGAGTATAATGATGCTGGCTCACACCCGAAGGAGGGCCGATCTATGCGCGACTTGCCCGCTCTGCTGCTCATTGTGCTGGCTCTCGCGGCGGCTGTGCCCGCGGGCGCGGTGACGGTTGAGGATGTGCTCTTCTACATCCCCTTCGAGGGCGATCTGGAGCCGCGCATCGCCGCCGGTGAAGCAACGCCACAGGTGAAGGGCGAGTTTACCTTCGCTGACGGGTATCGCTGGCAGGGCGTGCTGGTGGGCGGGCCGGACATGCAACTGACGTACCCCGCGCCGGGCAACGTGAATCCCGCTGAGGGAACCGTGATGTGCTGGGTCAAGCCCGTGGACTGGGAGGCGCGCGACGGCCGGCATCACTGGTTCTTCGACCTGCGTGCGCGCGAGGGCCCTGGCCGCTTCATCCTCTACAAGTATGCCGCCTGGCAGACGTTCTTCTACGTGCGCAGCGACGACGCGACCATCCAGGTGGCCAAGTCCAACCACATGTGGCAACCGGGCGAGTGGACGCACGTCGCCGGGACCTGGCGCGAGGGCGAGAACATCATCTACGTCAACGGCAAGCGCACGGGCGACGCCGAGGGCATCCCGCTAACCGAGCCGCAGGAGTCTTTCCGCATCGGGTCGCCCAGCGGCGCCGATCATCCCGACAGCGTTATGGACGAGTTGATTATCTTCGACCGGGCGCTCACCGAGACCGAGGTCGCTGCGGTCTACGGCAAGCTGAGCGGGGCGACCGAGGAGCAGGAGCTGGCGATCGGGCGCATGAGGGAGGCGCCTACCATTGACGCAAGGTGGGAGCCGCAGGAGTGGGGGGAGGCGGCCGGCGTCGTGGGTCTGCACGACACTGTAACCGGTCAGGTGATGCCGCATCCGACCGTCTTCCTCGTGGGCTACGACGATGAGAACCTCTACCTTGCAACGCACTGGGCCGTGCCGCCGGAGGTGGCCGACTCGCCGGTCCGATATTCCAAGGGGCCGGTGGTGGCCGAGGCAACCGAGCGTGACGGTGCGCTAAAGGACGACGACAGCGTGCGTTGGATACTGCAGTCCGTTGAGGACGGGACGCGCTATGACCTGGGCTGCAATCCGCGGGGAGTGCGCTTTGATGCCCGGCAGGGGGACCGGAGCTGGGACCCCCACTGGCGCTGCGAGTCGGCCTACGACGAGAATGAGTGGGTCGTGGAGGCGGCGGTGCCCTGGAGCGCGCTGGGCGGGGCGCCCGAGGATGGTGCGCAGTGGTGGCTCGACTTCAGGCGCGGCTGGAGGCGGCTGCTTCGTGCCGACACCTGCTGGAGCCGGCAGAAGAGAGGGCGGCCCGGCGGCCTCGCTACCTTCGTCGGGGACGGTCCGAGGCTGCAGCTGACCGGGCTGCATGGGCTCGGCTCCGGTGAGGTAGACCTGGCGGCACGGATCTTCTCGGGGCGCGATACGGAGGTGCAGTTGAGCGCCCGCACCGACAGCGGCGAATACAGGCTGGACGAGACACTGCACATCTCGGCCGGCGACGCTGCCACCGTGCAGAAGCAGGTCCGGCTGAATGACGAGACGGCGACAACGCTCGAGATCACGGCAACCGAGGGCGCCATGACCGTGGCGTCGCTGCGCATGCCGTTCACATTCCGGTCGGCGCTGGAGGTGGAGCTGCTCGCCTATCCATCGCAGCAGCGGATCGCGGTGGTGCTCCTGGTGCCCGGTGCATCCCAGGCCGCGGGCGAGAGCACGGTGCAGGTGCGACTGACGCGCGGCGAGACGGTGCTCGCGACGCGGAAGGTAAGCGCGTTCGACGCAGATCGCAGCACGGTGGAGTTTGACCTGGCGGGGGAGCCGGAGGCCGACTACGAGGTGCAGGTCACGGTGCTGCGGGGCGGCGAACCGATCGGCGAGGAGACGCTTAGCTACACCAAGCGGCCGCTGCCTGAGTGGTGGGGCAACACCATCGGCATCACCGACGAGGTCCCGGCGCCGTGGACGCCGCTGGAGGTCGAGGGTTCGCGCATCGGCTGCTGGGGCCGGGAGTACGAGTTCGGCGGCGGCATCTTCCCCATGCAGATCACCTCCCAGGGCCAGCAGCTCCTGGCCGCGCCCATCAGCCTGCGAGCGAGCATCGCTGGCAAAGAGGCTGAAGCCTCGGCCCCGACCTCCGAGGTCAGCCAGGAGACAGAGGGCCGGGTCAGGGCGCGGTGCGTCTCGTCGTTGGGCGGACATCGGGTCGAGACCGACGGCTACCTGGAGTTCGATGGGATGTACTACACGACGCTCAGCCTCCGAGCGGAGGCCGATGCCACGCTCGACTCCCTGGCCGTGGAGATTCCGATGCGGCGCGAGGCGGCCACGCTCTTTTACTCCGGCGACTACGGCACCAGGGATACGGGGCTGACGCCCGCCGAGCGCTGGTCACATTCCTTCAAGCCCTGCCTCTGGCTGGGCAACGAGCGCGTCGGCCTTCAGTGGTTCGCGCAGTCCACGAAGGGTTGGGCCTTCGAAGATGCGGCCGAGAACATCGTCGTTGAGCCGGGGGACGACCGCCTGACGCTCCGCCTCAACTTCGTGACCGCGCCGCTGGGAATGAAGAGGGGCGACGAGCTGAGCATCGAGTTCGGCCTGCACGCCACGCCCGTCCGTCCCTTCCCCAAGGGCTGGCGGAACTGGCGCATGGGGAAGACCGGGGTGCCCTACGTCAACATCCAGCCCTGGGCGACGGGCTGGTCGGTCGCGGACGCCTACCCGGTCGCTCACGAGAACGCCCGGAAGAGCTTCGACGCACGCCTGGCTCAGGGCGTCATCACCTTCCCTTACCTGGCGATCCAGGATATGGCCGCGTACACACCCGAGTACCAGCGCTTCGGCGCCGAGTGGAAGACTCTCCCCTCGCCCGAGCCGGCGCCGCCCGGTGATCGGCCCCGGGCGGTGCGCACCGCGGTCTGTCCGAAGGCCCGTGGCTGGCAGGACTTCTTCCTCTGGGCGCTGGAGCGCTCGATTG
>CBFDBV010000091.1:0-12905 GCA_965603135.1 uncultured bacterium | reverse complement strand
ACGTTGGGTCTCCACGATGGTGCAGGGCGCCCAGCAGCACCCGGCGTCCCGCTTCGCGGCCCGCTCCCCTGCGCCAGAGCCCCGCCCGCAGAAGGGTCGCCGTCCGGTTGCAGTACGGATGCTCAGGACGGGATCGTTACAGGTGAACACTCTGACTGGCTTCTTCCTCACGCTTTTCGTCCTTCCCTTGCGCACACGCCTGTCAATGCAGTTGGAGATTCTGGCGCTGCGGCACCAACTGGCCGTGTGCCAGCAGTCCGGAGTAGGTCCCCGCATCAAGCCAGTGGACCGCCTGTTGTGGGCTGTAAACGCCGGTGGAGAAGCGCAGCGGGTGGCGGTCAAGAAGTGAGGCACCGGTTGCATATATAGCCCGCCAAGTCCTCGGACCACATCTATGAGCTCGACCAGCTCGCCCAGGACGCCTCAAGTGACGCCGATGTGCGGCCCCCCCCCTAGATCGCCTACTCAGTACCTGGCGGACCCTCCCGCGCCACCTGCATCGGGTTTTCGGGAAGGACAGGCGTACGCCACAATAGCGGGCCGGTCAGGCGACTGAGCCCCGCTCGCTGCGCTCGCGTGTCTCACGCCGCGCGCGGAGCGGCCCCTCGACGTCTACGGCCAGGCGAGCGCGTCAACCAGCCTGCCGTCGCGCAGTAGCTTGATCATGTGTGGCTCCCCCTCCGTGATCTGCGGAAGGGTGTCACCGGAATTCGCCGTGGCGAGGCGCGCTCCCTTGTCAGCGACGATGACGATCTCGCCGTCACCGGTCACGCGTCCACCGTCGATGCCCAGCTCCCGGGGCAGGCGTGCGATTACCGCCGCGCAGTCGCGGCGCAGGCGGAAAGAGAGCGCGGGGACGTCGTCGGTGGCGACAGGCGCGATCTCTTCGCCGGTGAGCAGGTTCACGTAGTGATGGTCCGCGCCGGGTTCGACCGACAGCAGCGGCTCTTCGACCGTGTGGCCGGTGGCATTGAAGAAGGTCCAGATCGTCTTGCCGCCAGCGTTCCGGGCTCCGTCCCCCTCGAAGCGGTTCGCGTAGACCAGCGGCACCAGCGTGTCCACCAGCGGCGTGACGGTCTTGCCCTCAAACGCGTCGGTGTTCTCAACGAGTGTGTGAAAAACATCCGCCGAGTGGCGCGCGCTACCGCCGAAGGTGGCGTGGGCGTTGAAGACGTTCCACGCGCGCTGCTCGGGCGTCTCCGGGCGGCCCAGTTCGAACATCTTGCAGTGCCGGAAGTAGCAGCGGAACAGGTCGCACGGCACGGGCCGGACGGCAGGCGCGTGGCGCGGGTTGGATTCATGCGAGAGCGCCGCCTCCAGCGTGGATGCGAGGTGGTCGTGGCCCGGGAACTCGGTCATCAGGCACAGGCCCTCGCGCACCTCGTCCATCTTCTCGTGCACAAGCCGGCAGGAGCGCTCCGTCGCCTGCAGCCATGCGTTGTGCCCGGGCTCGGCGAAGATGTGCTCGTGGCGGTCGTTGTGGCAAACCCAGCCGCGGTGCCCGTACTCGTCGAGACGCACGCCGTCGATGCCGGTGTCGCGGCAGACGCGCGCGACGGTCTTGGCGAGGTACTCCGGCCAGAACTCAGCGTCGGAACACATCTGGTAGCTGCCCCACTGGCCGACGTAGCCATCGGGGACCTTTGGGCACCAGTGCTGAGACTGCGGGTTCGCCCAGTCCGGGGCGATGACGGCCTGGTCGCGGGCGTGCTGCTTCGCGACGTCGGTGGTGGCGCACGCGAGGATGCCCTCAATGTAGAACGTGGGCATCACGCCCATCTCGCGGACGCGGTCCGTGTAGGCGCGCAGGGCGGGTGCGCCGCCCCAGGGCTCGAAGTACTCGTAGTCACCGCGGTTCTTCGTATACCTCAGTTGGCCGGTCACCGGCTCCATGAGGAACGAGGACTTGCGGAAGTTGTGGAACTTCTCGCCGCACTGCTCCTTGACCTCATCCAGCGGCGTGTTCCACGGCCCCAGCTCGCCCCATGCCCACCACGACATCAGCTCGGCGATGTCCACGTTCTCGCGGACGGCATCGAGCGTGAAGCCATCCTCATTCACAAGCTGCCCGCTCCAGCCCGTGGGGTCGATGTACCAGCGGTGAGTGAGCTCGGACGGATACGGTCTTGTGCCCCATGTGTCGCTCGCCCAGCGAACGTAGTGCTCCAGTGCCGGCCGCCAGTCGCCGGCGTGGGAGCCGACCGCCGCCGCCGGGGCCTCGAAGCTCTCACCCGGCGCCCGCGTGCGGCGGACGTAGTCAAGAGCCACGCCGATGCCGGGGTCGCTCTCAAGCGATCCGAGCCAGGTCATATCGGCGCGCATGCGCGTCATCGTCTGGTCGACCGTGTAGCCTGGACCCGCCACCAGGCCCTTGCGCAGCGCGAAGTACTTGAGCAGCCCGGTCGGGTCATCGCTGCGCACGTATAGCCCGCCGCCGCGCTCGGGCGAGAACAGGTCGATCATCTGCCACCAGGCGGTGTTGTTGCCGTAGCAGTCGCGAAGCTGCGCGTGCACGTCTGCGATCACGCCACCCCACAGCGGAAAGAGGTAGTAGTCGCCGGACGGGTCCTCGGACAGCTCGATGCCGTCGAGGTGCGGGAAGGTGGTGTAGAAGTCGATCGGCTCATGACCGCGGTTCTCGACAGTGAGGCCCAGCTTCAGCTCGTCGTCCTGGGCCCACGCGAGTAGCTGCGCGGCGAGGCCCGTCTCCGCGACGTCCAGCTCGACCCGGACGCCGTTGAGTGCCTCTTCGACCTCGCGCACCTCGCAGTCGCGGCAGCCGTAGACCTCATCGCCAACCTTGATGCGAAAAAGGTGCGTGGCCTCGGGCCGGGCGAGGACATTGCGGTCGATCTCCGCCACGTGCAGGCTCTGCAAGGCAAGAGTCGGCTCGGTGCTGAAGACGACGCGCAGGCCGGGCGTCTCGATGGTCGCGCGACCGTCCTCCACCGTGCAGGGCGCCCCGACCTCGTGGCGCTGCCCCGTCGGCTCGGCGATCTCGGGCGCCATGTCGATTGTCGGCCTGGGCGGCTGGACCGAGCGCGTGTGGGCGACGTGAACCTCGCGCACGGCGTCAGCAGGCGTGACGCGCAGGGAGCCGGGGACGACTGCACTCGCGGGGAACTCCGTAACGAGCGCGTCGTCCTGCCGCGTCATCTCGGCCCCCAGCGGCCGGTCGTGCATGTCCAGCCACGTGACCTCCGGCACATCGCCGTCGTAGCGGACGGTGGCTGTCACGGAGCTGCCGGCGTCGTAGGCGTCCTGGTCCGGCTCGATAATGAGCGCACCATCGACCTCACCGGCCCAGGCGATGAAGCCGCCGGGGTCGTCGCTGTCCGCGGGCGTCCAGGTAGCCGCCCGCTGCATCTCGCCGGCGATGAGCACGAAGCGGATCATAAACTCGCCCTGGGCATCGTTGGCGTTGAGCCCCTGCTCCCAGGTCTCGCCGCCGTCGTAGCTCGTGGCGCTGTGGTCATAGTCCACGGTGTTGTCGATGGCGGGGTAGATGTAGTCATCGGTATTGCCGGGCAGCTTGCGGATGACGACCGTGTTCTCGCCCGGCTGCAGGCAGTCTAGAGGCAGATCGACGTCCACCCACTCCCACTTCAGCGGTTCATCCTGCTTCGCGCGGCCGGGGAAGCGAGGGTCCGAGGTGTCGAACTGCAGCGCGGTGTCATTGACCGCGATCTCGAACTGCGCGTTCAGCCCGTTGTCCTCGATGTCGGGCTCATGCCAGCTCCAGTCCTGCAGCCCGATGTACATGCGCAGGCGGGCATGGTCCGCGCGGTCGAGCGCGCCTTCGGGCAGTGCCGCGAGGTCGAGGGTCTTACGCACCCAGTACTGGGTAGTGTTGATGTGCGCGATGCGGAGCTTGTAGTTGTCCGACCACGAGCCGACCTCATCGCGCAGCACGAGAACCTCGTCGGAGATTTCATCGACGACCCAGCCCTCCTGAGCCGCGGCGCTGGTGGCAGTAGTCAGCGATATGACGACGACCGCGAGTGTGCGCATGATGGCCTCCGCGTTGACCTGAAATCGGGCATGTTGCGTCTGGTTTCACTGGCGAGAGGGGTGAGTCCTCTGCGCAAGGCGGACGGCAGCAAGGGCTACGGCGCATGTCAACGGCACGGTAGGCGCAGGCGGAGCCACATGGACACCTGGAGATCGCTGCGCTCTCTTCGGGAGTTTGCTGCGCAAACATCCATGCCCCATGGCACTGGAGTTCCATCTCACACTGGAGGCAGCGTACGAGAGCGCGGCGCGCGGCGAGGCGGTGGCGGCGGGCGGTGCGTAGCGACGAGGTTCATGTGCCGTTCTCGTGTGTCGTTCCGTGGTGCAGACGCCCCTGTCCGCACGCTGTTGGCAATGCCTCTCCCCTTACCGTACCAGTCCGGTGAACGGCGTGATCGCAACGAGGGCTCCGGGGGTATTGCGAGGAACCTGCCTCGTGCCACGGCCCTGAGACCGTCACTGGAGGATGCGACCATGTGCTGCTGGCGGATCGTTCAGGCCATGATCATCGTGTGGGTCGCCGCAACAGTCGCGGAGGGTCAGAACTTCCTGGCGAACCCCGGGTTCGAGGAGATCGACGAGGAGACCGGCTTCGCTGCCGCCTGGGAGCCGGTGTACTGGAGCAATCCGCACGGGAAGGTCGAGGCGTCTGATCGGGCGCGCTCCGGCGAGCACAGCGTCGTGCTTCACGGGATGCCCGAGGAGCAGATCACGGACGCCGGTAGGAAGAACAACCATATCGTGGCCCAGGATCTGGGGGACACTGTGACAGGCGCCAGGAAGCTGCGGCTGCGCGCGCATTTCCAGACCGAGGGCCCGGGCCTAGCGCATTGCGCCGCCCTGGTCTACGACGCGGACGGCAACCGGTTGCAGTACCTCCGCTCCCGGCAGTACCAGGATCAACCCGAGTGGGGAGAAATCTTCTGGAACTTCACGACGAGCACCGATGCCGCGAAGCTGATCGTCTACCTGCGCAACGGCGGCGAGGGCGATGTCTACTACGATGATGTGACCCTGACCAGCCCGGAGGATGTGCTGGACAACGGGCGTGTCGTCGCGATCGCCGATTCGATCGTCGGAGGGCGCCTGAGCGCCTTCCAGCTCGCCGACAGCGGCGAGAACCTGACGGTGTGGCGCGGCGTGCATCCAGGCGGCCTGGCGGCGGAGATCGTCCCCTCCGACGACTATCCTGGGGTGCTGCGGGACGTGCCCTGGGACATCGAGGTAGTGGACCCGAACCGCGCGGTGAGGCTGCGTCACAGCGCGTCGGCGCCGGAGCTTGACGGGCTCGTATTCGAGAAGACGCTCTCGCTGACCGAGGATGCCGCCTCGCTGCGGGTTGATCTGACGGTTCGCAATGAAGGCGAGCAACCCCGCGAGTTGGCGTTGCGCACACAACAGTGCCTCAAGCCGGGCCATGCCACCTTCACATGGCCGACCGAGACCGGACTGCGCGTGTACCGGCACCCTTCGCCCGCGGTCAAGCGCAACATCATCATGGAGGACCTCGTAGGGGGATGGATCGCTTGCACGATGCCGGGCGGTATCGGCATGGTCGTGCGTTTCGACGCACAGTCGGCGGAGAAGGGCGGCGCCTTCGTCTCCCGCGACCTTGATAGCCTCGAGGTGTACTACACGCCCCAGGAGCTGGCGCCGGGGGCGACCTGGCACACGAGCTACTCGGTCTCACCGATCACCGACGTTGGGCCTGTAGTCCACGCGGATGAGCAGGTCGCCCTTTCGCTTGGACCGCTGCACTTCGCGGCTGAGGAGGACTACTCCGTGGGCCTGCATGCGTTCGGTGCTGAGGCGGCGCGGCAGATCACGCTGCGGGGGACGCTCAGAAGCGGTGCTGTGGAGGCCTTCGAGGACCTGTTCGAGGCAACGGCGATGCAGCCGGCCACAGTCGAGCTGCCGTGGGCAGTTCTCGGCGTCAGCCGCATTGAGATAGAGATGGCGGACGCGGAGCCGGTGGTGCTGTCTAAGGAGACAGTCGATGACAGCCCGCTGCAGGACCTGCCCGACCTCCCCGGAGAGGTAGCGCGCTTCCCAGCTCTGCAGGGCATCTTCCCGTACGGCGAGTACTATCGGGGCCATATCAAGGACCTCGGCGACGTGACGGAGTACATCCGCGACCAGCTGGACACCTACCGGCGCAGCTACTTCAACACCTGGATCATCGGCGAGGGACATCTGCTCAGTTCGTTCAGGGAAGATGGCACCTCCTGGCGGACCGAGATGGCGTCCGAGCGCGGTATGCGCGTGTTCCCGAAGGCCGAATTCCTGCGGGTGTTCGAGCCCACTGAGGATGGCGGCAGGCGCGAGGTCTATCCGGGGGACTACACGCGTGACACGGCCATCGAGCGCATCGAGAGCAAGGGCTACGACCTGGCGGTGCGCAGGGCGTTCGCGGAGAAGTACGGCGACACGATTCTTGCGTATGATGTCAGCGACGAGCCGGGGCCGGAGTACATCCCCAACTACATGATGATCCAGAGCATCTTCCGTGAGATCGATCCACACCACCCGGCGGTGACCATCCTCAACTTCAGCCGCACCGAGTTTCTGCCTTACATGCCGGTCTATTACGGGGACGAGTACGCTATCCGCAAGACCGGGCGGAATCCGTGGTCCGTGCAGGACATTGTTCATTTCGCTGCCACGCACAAGCCCGGTCCGGTCTGGGTTATGTTGCAGGCGTTTGGTGGGCGGCCCGACTACTCCTGGCACCTGCCAACCGGCCCGGAGATGCGGCTGATGCTGTGGGCTGCGATCGCCGGCGGTGTCAAGGGGATCACCTTCCACGGCTCGTTCTCGCCGCCGAGCTGGCGCGTCAACAAGTACTACTTCTATACCGCCATCGACTCGCTCGGCGCGAAGACCCCCTGCTGGGACGCGATGGTCGCCGTTGGGCGCGAGATCACGGCTATCGGACCCGCGATGCTCGACTGCGAGGTGGATACCTCGGATGCCTTCACCGTCGAGTGCGAGCAGCTTGAGGACTACCGCGACCGCTATACGGGCCCGGCGGTGCGCCTCGGTATCCTCCGCCAGGCCGGCCTGGGTGGCGGCCACTTCCTCGTTGCGGTGAACCAGGACCTAGACCAGGCGCGGGAAGCCACGATCGTCGCTGATCCCGAACAGATCGCTGAAGACACGGTCATGGTGGACTTCGAGGCGCAGGGCGACCCACTGCCGCAACGCTCGGGACATGAGCTGACGCTGGAGCCCGGTGACGGCCGGATCCTCTTCTGCGGCACACGCGAGCAGGTGCAGCAGGCGGTTGACGCAGTCCAGGCGGGCCACGCGCGCAACCTCCGGCAGATCTACCGCATGGACGCCGAGATCGCCAAGGCAAACGGTACGGACATATCGGAGGCTGAGGCTCTGGCCGAGAAGGGGAGTATGGAGGACGCGTTCGCGAGACTCTGGGAGACTGACGGAATGAAGGACATCGCCACCTGCATTTCTGGTTTGGACGAGGTGCAGGAGCTTCTCTCGCCCATCACGCAGGTATTCCGCGACAACTGGGATGTGGTCGTACCGCCTGCGGACCGCAAAGGTGTCGGGGCGTTCGAGGTCTGGCAGAACACGCAGGACCCGCGAATGCAGCAGTATGTAGACGAAGTGGCGCAGGCGTTGATTGAGCGGATTGAGCTGCTGCGGCGCGTGAAGGAAGGGAAGGCGGCGGTGGTGCAGGACGAGATCAACGAGCTTGTCCAGCGCGCGCAGCGGCTGAACGAGGAAGCGATTGCCTACGTGAGGGAAAAGGCGGGCTGACGAAGGCAGCAAGGGCGACGAGAGCGACCGGGAACGGCGACGGCAGTGGAGTTTGGGCAGCAAAGCGGAGCGAAGTCCAGGACCTGCGAGCGAATGCGAGCAGCGTCAACGGCATTGGCCGGCAGGAAGGCCTCGTGCACGGGTCAGGGAGGGACGTCGGACGGGAGACATCAGCATGAGATGCCCGGGATGGCTGGCAGTCCTGCTGGCAGTAACGGTGATCGCCCCGTGTCTCGCAGAGGACCTGCTCGTCGAGATGGAGCAGCCCGCGGCGCGGTTCCCCGATGACGGCTCATTCGCCGAGCCGACCACGGAGGCGGCAGCGAGCAGGCACCGGGTGCTGTTCAAGTTCTACCCCGACGGCGCGCACGCGATCTACCGCTTCGAGGTCCACGAGCCAGGCACGTACACCGGCTGGCTGCGCTACGGCTCGAAGAACGAGATTCCTCTCAGGGTCGCGGTCAATCCCGCCGATGAGGCCGCGCCGGAGTTCGAGACCGCGAGCCTGGCGCCGACCGGCGGGTACATCGGGCCCGGCGTGTGGGGCTGGGCGCCGATCTTCGAGGCCCAGCTTGCCGCGGGCGAGCAATCCCTCGCCATCGGCAACGCCGCCATCCGCCCTGACTGCATCTGGATCACCAGCGGAGACAAGGAGCCGACCGACGATCTCGTGCAGACTGACTGGCGCGAGATACTCGGCCACGAGGCCTTCGAGCGCGCGCAGCAGCCGCTGGCGGCGGTGCACCCGGACTGGCTGGATGAGATCGAGCATTACGAGCTTCCCGACTGGTATGAGGGCGCGCGGGTGCAGCTTCACACGCGCCTGAGCCTCCGCTGGCTGGACAAGCCCGAGTTCTCCAATGCAGCGGAGGCCTTCGCGCAGATGGGCGCGCCGGCGTTCGTACGGCATATCAAGTCCGGCGCCGAAGGCGCGTGGTGGGCCAGTGCGGTGGGGGCGGTCGCGCCACAGGCCGAGGACCGCAACATCGCACAGGAGATCATTGACCGAGCGCATGCGGCTGGCCGCCGGATCATCGTCTATCACCGGCACATGGAGGACGACTGGATCGCGGAGGAGCATCCGGACTGGGCGGCGCGCGATGAGCGGGGCTTCATCCGCCTGGGGCGCAGATACAAGATCTGCTTCAACTCCCCCTACGACGCCTTCGTGCTCACGCGCCTGCTCGAGTTGGTGGAGATGGGCGCCGACGGCTTCTACTTCGACGAGACTCACCAGCCCAAGCAGGGCTGCTGGTGCGGGTTCTGCCGCGAGAAGTTCACCGAGATGACCGGCCTTCAGCACCCGCCCTACCCCGACCCGAGCAATCCCGTCTACCAGCGCCTGCAGGACTTCACGAACATCACCATCGAACGGATCTTCCGGCAGTGGCGACCCGCGATCCATGCGGCCAACCCCGAGTGCGTGATGCTCATCAGCGGGAACACCTGGCCGACGATGCTGGACCGGCACATGACCCACCGGCTGTGGCGCATCGCGGACGCCCCAAAGAGCGAGTTCAACCTGCCTAACCGCATGCGCGGGAGGATCTTCGCTCTGCCACCGGGCATGGCAGAGACCGTCCCAGATGTCAAGATCGCGCACGGGCATGACCTCGTGCGCGACGCCGCCGACGGCCGCCCGCCGCACATCTGGACACATGGGGTGCTCGACGAGGCCTCCGCGCTGCATGCCGCCGCGGGACTGATGACACACGGCTGCGTGGCGAACATAGACTGCTCAGAGAGAACCATCCCTAACATGGACTACGCGGCGGCCTTCGCGCTGGGCGAGCGGGTCTCGCCGCATCTCGCGCACAAGCGACCGGTCAAGTGGGCGGCGATCCACTACTCGGAGCACGCGCGCGACCACTACACCGCGGACCCGGTCGGCGCGTGGCGGGAGGTCTTGCATCCAGTCTACAGCGCCTACGAAGCGCTTTTCCGCGCGCGGCTGCCCGTGCGGTTCATCACCGACAGTCAGCTCGAAGAGGGCGTTCCCGATGGCTACGAGGTGCTGTTCGTGCCCGCACCGGACGATCTGACCGATGAAATGCGCTCGGCCGTGGAGGACTTCCGGAATGCGGGTGGGACGGTCATCGAGAACCGCGACGAGTGGCGCTGGCATGACCCGGAGGGCCAGAATGCCGCGATGCGGAGCTTCCTCGCGGAGCTTCCCGCTCCCCCGCCGGTTCAAGTCACTGGCGGCCCGGATCTGATGCACGCGGTCGCGTTCGCGGGCGATGAGGGCGGACTTACCGTGGCGCTGGCGAACGAGTTTGCATGGGTGTACACCGGCCGCAAGCCCGATCCGGAGAAGCTGGCAGAGCTGACGACGCCACCACCGCCATGTGAGGGCGTGACAGTGGTGCTGCGCGGCATTGATGACTGTCCGAACACGGTTCGGGAGGTCGTAAGCGGTGAGGACCTGCCCGTGCGGCGCATCGGCGAAAGGGTTGAGGTCGATCTGCCGCCGTTCCAGTACATGGCGGTGCTGGCCCTCGAAGCTTGACGACAACGCCGCATCAGCCCTGAGGCCGCGGTCATTGTGCGACGCGGTCTCTTCCCCTCGTCGTGCTGGCGACGGGATGCAACACGCTCGTCGCGCCTGGGCAGGCGGTGGGTGGGCTCGATTTGCCGACCGTCGGCATCTGTGATCGGGGGTTCGATGTGTGCGACTTCACCTGCTGCAAGATGTATCCCAGACCCGCGGCTATGAGCAGTACGAGCGGTGGCTTCGCGAATCCCGCGAGCGCGGGCAGCTCGTCACGGTCGGCTTTCATACGTACCACCGGATGACGCTGGCGAGGGCGAGCATGGGGGCGTCCATGTTGCTCAGCAGGATGAGCCTGGCGCCGACCCACGGCGCTACTGCCTCTGCATGGGCGTCCAGTCCACGGTGGCGCCGAGATTCGGGTCGAAGTTGTGGTCATCGGTGACCACGTACTCACCGAGGGCATTGGACCATGCATGCTCGTAGCCCCCGGGCAGCTCGACGGGGTAATCGGAGTTGGGGTCGGCGTACGAGTCAACACCGCGCGTCGCTTCCGACCAGCTCTGTGAGACGTGGTCCATCGCCGACTGCCGCTCGCGCCAGGTGTCGTACATACTGTCGGAGATCTGATCGGCGTTCTGGCTGATCTGTCGGCTGAGCTGCCCGATCTGCTGCGTGTTCCGGATGAAGCCGTTGACTAGATGCTGCTGGATCTGTTTGTATGCGGCAAACCAGACGGGGTTGAGCTTCACCGAGCGGGTCATCACCTCAAACAGGTCGGCCAGCGTGTCGAGCTGGCCCTCGCGGGCGCGGATGGCAAACAGGTAGTCAATGAACCACGGGGTGGGGCCACCCATGCCCAGGAAGCCGCCGAGCCCGCCCGCCTGCTGAGGGACGGCCTGGACCACTCCCATGATCTTCTCTTCGATGGCCTGCCCCTGCCAGTCGTAGCGGATGCGGACCACGCCCGCGTCCGTCTCGCCGGCGCCGAGAGTCCCCGGGTTGATGGCAGCCAGCTCCTCAGCCAGACCGGGCAGCGGCTTCTCATCGGTGACCTCCAGCCCGTCCACGGCTCCTCGGTGGTGGGGCAGAACCAGCTCGCGCATCGCCTTATGTACGCCCATGACCGGCGCCAGTTCAGCGCCGAGATACTGCCCCCCCATTAGGCCGCCCATCAGGCCCATGCCGCCGGGCATGTCCACGCAGTTGATCGGTGGAAAGGCCTCGAAGCCCTCGGCCCCGTCGGGGTTGACGACCTGATAGGCGATTGTGGCGGGAGCGGCGGGGTTCTGCAGATTCCACTGGCAGCCGCCGTCGAACTGCCAGCCAACGGGCATCAGCATCTCGAGCAGCGCGAGGGCCGTCCCCTGCGAGTCCATAAGGGTGTAGCCCTGCAGCCGCATCCCATTCACGACACGCACGTTCCCCCCCTCTCCGCCCGGGTTCGGCGCCAGCACGAGCGTCGAGCCGCAGTATCCACAGATTATCTGGCCCTCGGATCCGTGGGGGATATCCGCCCCGCACTGGGGGCATTTCAGGGGCGCTACGCTGACAGTCTGGTCGTCGGCCATTTTGCCCACCGCCGATAGTCCATCTGGATGGTCTCAATCAGGCGCACGCACGTTCCCCGCCGAGGCTGCATCCTCCTGCAAGGCATGGCCAACGTGCAGGAGGTTCGGCGCTGCGGCACGAAGATTGCCGGCAGGGATTCACCGGCTGGGAGAGAGGTATGCGAAGATGAGAACACGGGCATTGGTCATAGCGATGGCACTGGCGTCGTGCTCGGCCTGCAGTGGCCAACAACTGGCGCGCACGCTTGACGAGTTCGGGTCGGTTGAGACCGTCGAGCAGGCGAAGGCGACGCTGCAGGCCGCGGTGGAGCAGATGGTGGCTGACGGCGGCGGCGTCCTGGTCATCCCGCCGGGGGTGACCGGGGAGCTGCAGGTCCGCAACCTCTGGCAAGAAAGGCGCGCCACAAGCGATGAGGGCCCCGTGGTAACCATCAACGACTACCGCGGCGGCTTCACCGAGTACCACGTGGCGCCGATCGGCAAGCACCAGTTCGGTACCTGGACGGGCTTCCGCGTGGAGCGGGTGCTGAACCTCGGCGAACAGAGCCTGCCGCACTGTGGCACGCACGCGGCCCAGGCGATCGACAACGTCATCGTGAGTGGCTCAACCTCCTACATGCACACACTCACGGAGGCTGTCGAGCCCGGCGAGGACGTGCGCTGCTACGTTAACACCATCCGCGGGGTCTGGGTGGGCGCGTTCCTGAACATGACCTCGAGCGTGATGGGCTACTCCGAGCCCTACGATCGCGTGATCGTCAGGAGCATCGGCTGGGACCCGAAGAGGAAGCGCAACTACTTCACCTGCGCTCTCGAGCACCCGCACCCGCAGGGCGCCCTGGTCTACAACAAGCACAACATGAACGGTCTGGTCATCAACGGGATGAGTAACGCCGACAACCAGACAGCAGGCGAGCTGATGGTCAAGCGCCACCAGTACTCGGTCGGCGACAGCTTCGCGATCAGCGGCCTCTACTACTACAACAGCGACATCTTCTCGGGCTTCGGCGACGAGGGGGCCGTGGTGCTCAACGCCGAGACCATCGGGGTTC
>CBFDBV010000090.1:0-12931 GCA_965603135.1 uncultured bacterium | reverse complement strand
GCCTTCTCGCAGGCAGACCTGACCGGCAAGATCGCCTTCGCCAGCAAGAGCAGCGGCAACTGGGACATCTGGGTGATGGCCGCGAACGGCTCGTGGGCCAAGAGATTGACGACGAGCTCGGCGCCCGATGTTGACCCGCGCTTCTCTCCCGGCGGCAGCAAGATACTCTTCAGCACCGTCCGCGGCGGCAAGCACGAGATCCGCGTCATCGGCGTTGACGGCACCGGCGAGAAGAGAATCTGCGCGGGGGATCAGGCCGACTGGGCGCCCAACGGCAAGTCCATCGTCTTCAGGCGCAACTGGCAGATAGTGACGCGGAACCTGGCAAGCGGGGCGGAAGAAGTCATCAGTCCGCCTATGTGGAAGCACTGCGTGGCGCCGGCGTGGTGCCCGGACGGCAACCGGATCGCGTTCGCCGCCAGGCTCGTGGCCGGATACAGCATCTACGTACTGAACCTGGCGACGAACAAGCGCCATGTCGTCGTCGGCGAGCATGGCTCCTGCGAGCCGCACTGGTCGCCCAGCGGAAACAAGATCGCGTATCAGACGGAGACGCACATCTTCACCATCAACCCGGACGGCACCAGCAAGCGCCAGGTCACCACTCAGGCCGGCATCCAGCACTTCCCTGAGTGGTCGCCCAGTG
Organism: uncultured bacterium; assembly: GCA_965603135.1. Taxonomy (GTDB): domain Bacteria; phylum Armatimonadota; class Zipacnadia; order Zipacnadales; family UBA5352; genus CBFDBV01. The sequence goes on along the minus strand of CBFDBV010000090.1, from coordinate 12,285 downwards.
GCAACCAGATCGTGTACTCGCAGGGCTCCAGCCCGGATGGCCCGTGGGTGCTGTACGCGATGTCCGCCAGCGGAGGGACGCCGGTGAAGCTGCTCAAGAGCGGCTCGCCGATGAATCCGGACTGGCACTAGCGGGAGGGCCGCCCCGTGGGTCGGGCTTCCTGGCCCGACTCCACCGGCGGCCTCACGTTTGCGGCACAAGGCGGGAGGACTATGAACTCGAGACCTCGGGTGCTGGTCGTTCTTCTGCTGATCGGAGTCGGGCTGGAAAGCCCGACCTGCGCTACGGCGGCGGATGTGGTCAAGAACGGCGGCTTCGAGGACGGTAACCCGGGAGAGCTTCCCGCCCACTGGCGGATGCAGAAAGAGGGCGGCGAGGGCGCGGTCGTGGAGGGCACGGTGGTCTGCACCGATCAGGAGGCATACGCGGGCGCGAAGAGCCTGTTCATCGAGCAGACCAGCGAGAGGGGGTACACTCACTGCAACTACTCGGCGCAGCTCGCGGCCGGGAGCTACGCGTTGAAGTTCTGCGCGAAGAGCGCCCTGAAAGAGGGACTCCTGGCGCAAGTCTACGACACCAGGACCTGGCATACCTTCGTCAACAAGCGCTTCCAGACCGAAGAGGGGCAATGGACCGAGTTCAGATATGAGTTCGCCATCACCGAGGATATGCCCATCTCGATTCAGATAGGCGTGCACGACACGCGGGGCAGCCTGTGGCTGGATGATGTTTCTATCGAGCAGATCGCGGTCCCCGAGACTGTGATCTGGGACACAGTGAAGGCGCTCGACCCCGAGGGCACCACCGCCGAAGAGATCGAGGGACGCGACGGCTGGGCTCTCGTCCCCCCCGATACCGGAGCCGATCACGCGTTCAAGGGAGACGCTGTTGCTCAGAACGAGCGGCTGACCGCGGTCCTCTGCCTGGCGAGCCCGGGGATCGCCGTGTACTCGCGGCCTCGCGACCTGCCGAGAATCCAGCGGCGGATGACGCTGGTGCCGACCGACCCCGGCGGTGAGGCAGCCGTCGCCCTCGGGTCTGTGCAAGTGTCCGAGAACACCGCCGACGCGATGACGCTGGCGGTTTCGGCCCGCACGGAGGCCGGGGAGACGATGCGGCTCGCCGTTTCCCTGCGGAGGGGTCAGGCTTTCATCGAGGTCAAGCCCCTGGAGAATGCCGGCGGACTGCGCATCCGCGCACGGGCCCGCTTCGCGGTGATACCCGACTTCTTCGGCGATGACGTGGTGCTCGATGCGCGCGAGTTCACCGCCGACAGGCTTTACGTTCCCTCGGAGAATCTCCTGGTGAGCCTGCTCGAGGGTGGCGACAGTATGCTCGTGACTGTCTGGCCCATCGGCGAGCAGAGCGCAGAGTTGCTTCTCGGCGGCAAACAGGACGATCGCATCATCGAGGCGACCGAGATCAGCTTCGACGACAAGAGCATCTACGTGGCCACCGTGGATGCGCCCGGCGTCTGGGATCACGAGGATGTGAGCGAGGCCTCAGCCCTGGGCAAGGACCTTGCCCTGGAGTGGGAGAGGCCCTTCGACGCCAAGTGGCGAGCGGACTTCAGCGCGCCGAAGAGGCACGAGTCATGGAACTTCCGGCGCGGCAGGGAAGACACCTGGTTTTCGGCGCGCGGGCGGATGGTCTATCCGTGCTGGTTTGCGGGCGAGAAGGCTTACCTGCGCCTGGCTGGCGCGGACTATCTTGGCCTGGCGGTAATCTACCCGCTGGAGAGAACCAACGACACGCCGCTGTCGGTGTTCACGCCCGTGGACATTGTGCGCGAGACCCTGGGCGTGGGGCCCTGCGAGTACGTGCTCGACCGCGAGGGGCTGTCCAACCGGCCCTACGGCGGCGAGCGACAGCTTATGCGCGGCGCGGTCTGTGCCACCACGGACAGTATCGAGCCGTTCTTCTGGGCGGGCCTGGAGAAGCGGGAGAGCGTTGTCGTCAGCGACATGGCCGACGATGTCCTGGCCTTCATCACGACCGTGAATGAGAGGATTCAGGAGTACCGGACCTTCGCCAGCAAGGTGACTGAGATCTGCGAGGCCGCGAGACGGGACAACCCCGCCCTCAAGCCCGTCGCCGACCGCATCCAAGAGATTGCACAGGATATAGAGCAGCAGTATCAGGAGCGGCTGGAGGTATTCAAGACGCCCAGCGATACCGCGAAGCTCACCGAAGAGCTGAAGGAGCTGACCAGGCGAGAGAGCCCCGAGAGCCTGGGGAGATGTGTGGAGCTTGGCGCGGCCCTGCGGCACATCGCGGGGTCTCAGGATGGCCTCATGGGAAGGAACAGAGTGACCGTCAAGCGTCTGAGGCGAGAGGCGGCGGTCCTGAGCGCAACCGAGCCCGCGGCGGCCGACCTGGCTGAAGAGATCCGAGAGCTGGCCCAACAGACGCTGAGAAGAAAGCACGGGATGGAGGGCGAGTGAGCCGCTCGCGCTTCCTACGGTCGGTCCTCGGACAGAAACGCGCGCAGCACCTCGGCAACTGAGGCCGACAGAGCCTCCAGGTCGTAACCTCCCTCCAGCACCGCCACCAGGCGGCCCTCGCAGTGCTTCTCCGCCAGCGTCTTGACGACCCGAGCGAGGTCGCGGAAGTCCTCAGCAGTCAGGCGCATCCCTGCGAGAGGGTCGTCCGCGTGCGCATCGAAGCCGGCTGAGACCAGGATGAAATCGGGCTTGAACCCCTCGGCCGCAGGCGCCAGCACATCCTCAAAGGCCGCCAGGAACTCAGCACCCCCGCTCCCGGCGGGCAGGGGCACGTTGATGGTGAAGCCCTCGCCCGGCCCGCTGCCGCGTTCGTCCGCCCCGCCCGTCCCCGGATAGAAGGGGTACTGATGCACCCCGAAGTACATCACGGTCGGGTCGTCGTAGAAGGCCTCCTGCGTCCCGTTGCCGTGGTGGACGTCCCAGTCTACGATGAGGATGCGCTGCAAGCCGTGGTGCTGCTGAAGGTAGCGGGCGGCGATGGCGACGTTGTTGAAGATGCAGAAGCCCATCCCGCGGTCGCGCGTGGCATGATGTCCCGGCGGCCGGACCAGGCAGAAGGCGTTGCGCACCTCCCCGCCCATCACCGCATCGGCAGCCGCAAGCACCCCGCCAACCGCGAGGCGCGCCACCGCGTACGACTCCCTGCTGACGGGAGTATCGCCGCTATCCAGGATGCCGCCCGCCTTGCACGTCCGCTCCACGCTGCGGATGTACTCGGGCGAGTGAACTTGAGCGATCCACTCGATGGCGGCCGGCGCGGGCTCGATGAGCGTCAGTTGCTCGTACAGTCCCGTCTGCTCGAGGTGCTCCAGGATTGCCGTCAGTCGCTCGGGCCGCTCCGGGTGCCCGGGTCGGGTCCGATGCTTCAGATAGTCCTCGTGATACAGGAGCCCGGTGCCCGTCGGAGCTTCTGAGGCGGTGGCCGCCTCTGTCGCGCCAGCATCGCCTCGGACCGAGCGCACGAAGCAGATCAGACAGAGGGCCGCCACCGCGAGGATGCACCCTCGCGCATATGAGCCTGCCCTATCTGCTCCCGTTGCCTCTCCTGCCCTGGTCATCTTGCTCATCCTCAGAACCCGCGACCGCCCGGGGCATCTTCTTGCGCCGGAGCATCGCCATCACCGTCTGAAGCTCCTCGATGCGCAACAGCCAGATCGCCCCAAGGAACACGACCACGCCAATGAGCGTCCCGCCAGCCGCCACGGTGACGCGGTTCTTCAGCATTCCCGCCGGGCCCTCGGCCCTGGTGTCCATCACCGCCCCGGCGCGGGTCATCACAGTCCCCACGCCCGTGGGCGCGAACACCTCCGGCGCGAGGTTGGTCAGGAGGAACTTGTCCAGGCTCAGCGCTCCGGCCTCCAGCCGAAGCGTCAGCTCATGCTGCCCTGCGCGCAGGTGGATAGCTTCGCGGCTTGCGTGCCAGGCCCACTCGGCGCCCTTCGGCGTCACCTGGAGCCTCGGGTCAGCCCCGGTCCGCAGCGTCAGCTCGGCTTCCGGCGCTTCGGTGCGTGCGTGGACCCACAGGCGGTAGTCACCTTCCTCGACCACGACGAAGACCATCCGCGCGAGGGCGGCCTTCCCTGATGCTAACTCCACGAGCCTGCCGCCGCTGACTTCCTCCGCATCCGACGCGACGGCTGCCGCTGCGCCATCGCTCGCTCGCTCGAGCGCCTGGGCCCTGCGGAACACCTCCCGCTCGGTCGCCTCCCACAGGCCGAGTCCGCGCGCGTCTGAGCCGCTCCAGTAGCGAATCCGGGGCGATTCCGCCTCGAACCAGAGCTTGCTCTCCGGAGGCGGCGCCAGCTTCGCGCTCACAAGCACCATCGGCAGGGCCATCAGCCCCGTGGCCGCACCCAGGCGGGCCAGGAAGAAGGCATTTCGCCCCAGCTCCAGCGCGGGCACCTTGGTGCGCAGGAAGGCAACCAGCAGGCCCACCTTGAGCAGGCGCGAGACCGTGAAGGCCAGCGCGATCCCCTCGTGGTAGAGCGTGTCCAGCCACACGTAGCACAGCGCCACGTGGATCGCGATGGTGATGACCTCGAGAACTGAGGGCAGGATCGTGTCCTTGACGCTGAAGTAGAAGCGCTGCAAGATGATGTCCAGCGCCCAGAGCGTCAGCCCCATTATGTAGTAGCCCAGCGCGCCGCAGGTCAGATAGGTGCTCACCGCATCGAACTTGCCGCGCTCCAGCAGCACCCCAACGACCGGGTAGCGCAGTACGTAGAAGCCGACGCTCACCGGCAGGAAAACCAGCAGGATCGAGCGCAGGCTGGTCATCAAGGTGGCTTGCAGCTCGGTCTTGTCCTTCTTGAGCGCCAGGGCCGCGAAGTAGGGCAGCAGCACGATCGCGAACGGCTCGATCAGGAAGCGATACGGCGTCTCGATGAACCGGTAGCCGAAGTCCTGCGCGGCAACATAGTCGTAGAGGTCGTACCTCGCGACGAGTCGGGCGGCGAAGGCCTTGTCAAACAGCCGCCTGCCATGGAAGAAGACCATGCTCAGCGCCAGCGGCGCCGCGAGGTAGCAGACGCGCTGGAAGTAAGGGTCCTTCAGATTGATGCGCGCCCTGAGGTACTTGGCCTTGCCGATGGCCCGCAGGCCGAGGAGGTGCACGCCGACATAGCCGAGCGACCCGGCGAAGATGCCGCAGACCAACCCCCAGATGCCAAGTTCGACCTTGCCCGCCGCCTGTGCGATCAGGCTGGCTCCGACGAGGCCGCCAAGCCCCAGGACCTTGAAGGTGAGGTCGCCCAGGGCCGGCAGCCCGAAGCGCCGATAGCTGTTGAGCGTAGCATAGGTGATGACGCCCGCACCCAGGAAGACCGCCCCGCTGAACATAATGCGGAAGAACCTGGTGGCGAGGGCCAGGCTCTCGGCCTGCTCTGCGCCCCAGCCGGTGTAAGCGGCAATGATGTCGGGCGCAAACAGCCCCGCCAGCGCCACCACCGGCAGCAACACCACCACCGCCAGGCCGAGAAAGCTGTTGACGAGCTGCCAGCCTCGCTCCTCGCCCTCCCTCTCCCTGGCCTCCTCCAGGGTCGGCAGGAGGGCCGGCGCCAGGACGCCCTTGAGCACCTCGTGCGTCACCAGGAGAACCTCGAAGGCTACGATGTAGCAGGCATAGCCGGCGGTCTGTGTGCCGAAGAAGTACCCGAGGACCAGCTTCTCGACAAAGCCGAGGACTTTGCAGCTCCCCTGGATCAGACCCACCAGGAGGGTAAACTTGAAGATGCTGGTGCCGAGCTTGCGCCCCGTCTCGCTCATCGCCGGGTGCCTCGCGTTCGGCGTCATCTCGCGTCGCGGCCGCGGACGATTCTGCGCACAACGTAGATGGGTCTTCCCTGGGATTCGTGGTAGATGCGCAGCAGCATCTCGCCCAGCAGCCCCATCGCCACGAACTGAACCCCGATGATGATGAGCAGGATCGCCAGCAGCAGGATGGGACGGTCCGCCAGCGGAATCTGGAACACCTGCCGCTGCATCAGGAGGTACAGCGCAAGCAGCCCGCCACCGCCTCCCGTCAGAAGCCCAAGAAGCCCGAAGAAGCGCAGCGGGCTGCGTGAGTAGCTGAGCAGGAACAGCAGGCCGACGAGTTCCAGCATCACGTCCGGCGTGCGCGCCATCCCGTACTTCGACCTGCCATGCCTTCGCGGGTGATGGCCCACCTCGACCTCCGCGACCGAAACGCCGATCGAGCTTGCCAGCGCCGGGATGTACCGATGCTGACAGCCGTAGAGGCTGAGGTGCGCGAGGACCTCCCGCCGGTAGGCCTTCAGCCCGCAGCCGAAGTCGTGCAGAGGCACGCCGGCGATCCAGGCAATCAGTCTGTTCGCGATGCCTGAGGGAAGTATGCGCGTGAAGATACCGTCGGCTCTTCGCTTGCGCCACCCGCTCACGATGTCATAGCCCTCGTCAATCTTCGCCAGCAGCCTGGGGATGTCAGCGGGATCGTTTTGCAGATCCCCGTCAATCGTCACGATGACCTCGCCGGTGGCGTGGTCGAAGCCCGCCGACAGAGCCGCGGTCTGCCCGAAGCCGGTGCGCAGACAGATGACCGTCACGTGCGGATCATCCTGCGCGATCTCCTCGAGGACCTCCGCTGTCCCGTCCGCGCTCCCGTCGTCAACGAGGATCACCTCGTAGTCCTCGGTCAGGCCTTCGAGCGCGGCTGTCAGAGCCTCGTGGAGGGGGCGCACGTTCTCGCTCTCGTCGCGCAGCGGCACGACCACGGACAGCGTCACACGAGGCTGCTCGGTGGCGTCGCAACTCATTGAGGCTTGCCTCCAAGGACTGCGGGGCTGTCTGCCTCTGCGCCCGCGCGATCCCGCCGCAGCGATTCGATGGCCGCGTACGCCTCACGCACGCCGGCGTCGAAGTGCGCCTCACCGTAACGCGCGTTGGCCTGCTCGTGGGCATTGCGCCCCAGCCGCTCGCGCAACTCCGGGTCACGCAGCAGGCTCACGATGGCATTCGCGAGGGCGCCGGGCTCGGAATCCACCAACAGTGCGGTATCCTCGTCCAACACCTCGGTGTGAGCGGCAATCCTCGTGGCCACGATCGGTTTCCCCGCACGCAGGTAGGAGTACACTTTCAGCGGCGGGACCGTGCCCGCGTGCCGCGGCGAGACCAGCACCGTGGCCATCTCGATGAGGGCCGCCGCGACCGAAGCCGATTGCCGGCCCAGGAAGGTCACGGAACCATCCACGCCGAGCTGCTGGGCCATCCTGCTCAAGCGCCTGACTTGGCGCGGCTCGCCGCCGGCCAGCACGAGTTGCGCGCCGTCGTCGGCCTCAATGACCTGCGGCATTGCCGACAGGAGCAGCTCCACCCCTTGATTGCGTGACAAGTTGCCGGTGTACACAATCAAGGCACCGTCGCTGAGGCCCGGGCTTCCCCTGAGACGCTTCATCTCGCGCGGATCAGGCGCGGCACTCATCAGGGGCCACGGCCTGTTGTGTACAGCAACCACCTTCGCGCTCGGGTTGGCTTTGCGCGCTATCTGGGCAAGCCCCGAGCTGACGGCGATGACGACATCAGTGCGCCGCAGCAGCCAGCGCTCGGCGATGCGGGCGAGGCGAAGAGGCAGCCCGGGAGAGATGACGCCGTAGCTCACAAGCTGCTCCGGCAAGCTGGAGTGCATATCATACAGGTGCGGCACGCCGAACAGCCGCCGCAGAGCCGCGCCGAGAAAGGCGCCCTCCTCGTGGGTGTGCAGGCAGTCGTACCGCGCGCGGCGCAGCAATCGGACTGCCCGCGCGAACAGGAGCGGGTCCAGCAGCAACTTCTTGGGCGAGGGCCCGATGCCGACGTGACGAATGAAGGGCAGCTTGCGCAGGCGCAGGATACGCAAGCCCTCGATCTGGACGTCCTCGCCCATCGGATAGGTCAGGAGGTCAAGGCGGTGCCCCAGGCGCGCGAGCGCCTCCAGGCGGCAGAGGATGCTGATCGGCGTGCCGCGCTCGGCGAAGAACGGTTGGGGCGCTATCATCAGGATGCGCAAGACAGGTGCTCCTTCAGGGCGCCGAACCAGCTCTGCGCCAGCGCGTCATAGCCGGCTTCCGTGGGATGGTTGCCGGCGAGCAGCTCGGGCCGCTCGGCCAAGAGCGCGTGGTTGTCCACCATCCCGGCCCCAAGCTCGGCGGCAAGAGCAGCAATGACCGGGTTTATCTCGGCGCAGATACGCCTCGCCGAGGCCTCGGTGAACTGCCTCGTCACCGAGAGCAGCGGAGGGACTGTGCCAAGGATGAGCACGGGCTGCGCACCGGTCGGCGTCCGAACCGCCAGCGCAGCCTCGGCGATGGCCCGAAGGTTCCGCCCGAAGTCCTCGGCGGTGTTCGCGTGGTAGTCGCAGCGAACATCGTTGGTCCCAAGCTGCAAGAGCACCGCATCCGGGCGAGTCGAGGCGAACAGGTCCCTGGCCCTGACGAAGGCGAGATACTCGGCCGAGGAGTGCCCCGACACCCCGGCGTTGAGCACCGCCACCTCAAGCCCCTCCGCCGCACACAGACCCTGGAGCACCATCGGATACGCCGAGTCGGTCATCGAGTCGCCGCAGCAAAGGACGACGGTCTCGTTTGCCCGGCGCTCGTAGCTGATGGGACGTTCCCTGCGCCAGCGCCAGTAGCGGGACTTGAGCGCGTCGAGAAGGCTCATAGCCCGTCGGTCCCATCGGTGGCTTCGCGGCTCACCGCTGCCGCCGCCTCTGACGTCAGCCCCCGCGCAAACTCAGACAGGTCCGGGACCGCGATCTCCTCCTTGCTGATGAGCCACCGCCCCGGCTGAGGGGGCCGCACCAGCCGCGCGAGGAACACCGCCAGCCCGAGAAGGCCGCAGACATATCGCCACGCCACGTCCAGCGTCTCGATGAGCAGCGACTGCACGCTGGTGATGCCAACCAGCATCTTGAAGCCCCAGGCCCGCACGCCGATGCCCCCGAAGGAGATGGGAAGCATCATCAGCATAACCACAATCGGCGCGCCCGCAAAGACATCAATGGCGCTGGTGCCGAAGCCCAGGGCGACGGTGCACGCGTAGTAGTACAAGATGACATTGCACTGAAAGAGCACTGCCAGGCCCACCGCGGCCAGCAGGTGCTTCCTGCGCTCGCGGTAAACCCTGAAGGCCTTGAAGATGACCTTGAACTTGCCGCCGAAGGGGACCCGGTCGAGGGCCCGCTCGATAGAGGCGGCCACGCGCGGCTGCACCGCGATCACCAGCGCTATCAACCCGAGAGCAAAGAGGGAGGGGAAGAGCCAGAACATCGCCAGGCCTTCCCTGGCAGCCAGCAGCGTGGAGAGCTTGAACAGCACGGCGACCGCGCAGATCATTATCAGCGCGGCGAGGCCGGTGATGCGGCAGATGAAGACCACCGGAGCCGTCCGGTAGCCGTCGCCGATGAAGCGCGCGCTGTAGTACATCAGCAGCACATCCCCGCCCACGATCCCAGGCATAAAGGCATTGAAGAAGCCCGCGCCAACCCAGGAGAAGAGCAAGGGCCAGTAACGCACGTGGTAGCCCTGGCCGGCCAGCAGCACCTTCCACCGCAGCGTGGTGATCAAGTATCCGACGAAGTGAAAGGCCCCGCACAGCAACATCAGCGGCAACGACGCCTCGGCCAGGCGCTCCTTGAACTCATCCCACCTCACGCCGCTGGCCATGCGCAGTATCAGCGCGGCGCTGATGCACAGCCAAGCGACGGTCATCACCAGCCGCTGCCAGAGGGGCCTCTTGCGGCCCCCGTCGCCAGGCTTCGCTTGCTCAGACGCGGAGCTACCCACGTGAGCTGCCTCTCTCCTCACTGCGCTGCTCGCCGGCGCTTCCCTGCCCCGGGGCCTCAGATTGCTTTCTCTGCTTGATGGTGCGCGCCGGTACACCGGCCGCGATCACGAACTCCGGCAGCGACTCCAGCACCACCGCGCCCGCCCCCACGATGCTGTCATGGCCCACGTTCGCGCCGTCAAGGATGGTTGCGCGCGCCCCCAGCCAGGCGCCATCCCCGATGCTGATACCACCCTTCGTGACCGACGGCTGCTGGATGATGGGGATGTCCGTGCGCGAGAAGTCGTGGTTGCCTCCGCCGACCAGGTAGCAGTAGCTGGCGATCAACACGTGCCTGCCGACGCGCACCGGGCTCTCGGCGTGAATGAGACAGTTGCTGCCGAGGTTGGCGTTCTCGCCCAGGCTGATGGAGCCGCCCTTGCAGCTCAGGATCGTGTTGCGTCCGACGAAGACATTGTCCCCGATCGTGATGCCCTCCTCGCCCTCGCCCTTGGCATCGAGCACGCAGTTGTCATCGAGGATCACGTTGCTGCCCAGGGAGATCCTCGCAGGATGGCGGATGACGAGGTTGCGGCCGAAGACGACGCCCCTACCGACATGCCGGAAGAGCCGCTTGTACAGGAACTTGCGCAGGGCGAAGCCCAGCGCGCCGGGCAGGCAGTTGCACGACAGCATGATCAACTCGTACTTCAGCAGCGCCAGCTTGCCGGACTTGCCGATGACCAGCTCCTGGTACTTGCGGGACGCCGAAGTCTTTTCATCGGTCAGCCTCGCCTGCAAGTCGGTCTTTGCCTCCACCGGCGCGAACCTCCCTTAGCCTAGCCAGCCATGCTGCTTGTACCACTGCGCGGTCTTGCGCACGCCTGTCTCCAGGTCGGTCCCGGGCACGTAGCCCAGCTCTCGCCGGGCCTTCGAGATGTCGAAGGCGCGATCGTGGCGGAAGAAGTCCACGCGCCGGCGGTAAAGCGGCGGCTCGATGCCCAGCGGCTTCACCGCCATCTCGCAGAGCAGCGCCGCCACCCACAGAGGCGTCACGGGAAGGCGCCACCTGGGCGGTGGGACCCGCAATGCGTGCGCGATGGTCGCCGCCAGCTCATTGAGAGTGACCGGCTCTCCCCCGGCGATGATGTACGCCTGCCCGACCGCCTTTGCTTTCTCTCCGCACAGCAGCAACCCGTCAACGAAGTCATCAATGAACGTGAGATGATAGAGCACCTGTCCGCTGCCGAACATCACAAACCGCCGCCGCTGTATCCCCCGGAACAGCTTCAGGAAGCGCGTGTCACCCGGACCGTAGAGCCCGGCGGGCCTGACGATGACCACCGGCAGCCCGGTGTCCGCGGAGTGCTCGAGCGCGAGCCTCTCGGCCTCGCATTTCGTCTGCTGGTAGATGTCCACGGGCTCTTGCGGGGCCGATTCATCGGCGGGCAGGGCCGCCAGGATGCCGTGCACGCCGACTGTGCTGCAGTGAATGAACCGCCGCACGCCCTGCCCCGTCGCGGCCCGCAGCATATTGAGCGTCCCGCTAACATTCACCTCACGGTAGACCCTCGCCGGCAGGCCCTGCCGCCGAAAGGCCGCCGCCAGGTGGTAGACCGTGTCCACGCCCTCGAGTACCTTCGCCACGGCCCTCGCGTCGGTGACGTCCGCGATGGCCACCTCGACACCCAGCGCCTCCAGCTCGCTGGTGTTGCTCGTCGGCCGGGCGAGAGCGCGCAATTCATCGCCCCTTGCCCGCAGGCGCCGGCACAAGTGACCTCCCGCAAACCCGGTAGCCCCCGTGACCAGGACGACTTGGTCCATCGGCTCGACCACCTCTGCTCAGCGCGCTCCGCGTTCTCTGCGTCTGTGCGGTCTGCGTTTGCCGCTGCCGTTCGTCGTTTGCCGTTCGCCATTACCCCTTGCCCGCCGTCAACTTGAGTCTCAGCAATACCGCCAGCATTGTCAAGTGCCGCCGGAGGTCCGCGAAGGAACGAATGCTCGCAAGAGCGCGCGGCACCCTCCTCAGCAACGAGGAGGTCCTTTTGGCCGGCGGGCTTGACAGAATCAGCTCGCAGACCTGCGCCCACGACAGTTCATCGCTGACGTACAGCGGCGCCTCTCCCTGGGCCGCGGGCAGCACAACGACCCTGTTGTCTCTCCTGCGGGTCCACGTGAAGTCCGCGGGCAGTTTGCCCTCTTCGTACGCGCGTCGCTCCAGCGCCGTCCCCGGGTAGATGCGTGAGATCGCGACACTGCACTCTGCCCGGTCCGACAGCTCGTCAATGACGCGGCTGGTCTGCTGGGCCTCCTCCCACGTCTCAGTCGGGTGGCTGAAGATGAAGAACGGGTTGGCGATCAGACCGAACTCGTCGCACCAGTCAATGACATCGTGCGCCTGCCGGAGTGTCAGGTTCTTATTGACGATCTCCTTGCGGACTCGGTCCGAGCCGGCCTCAATGCCGAACCCGACGTGGAACAGCCCCGCCTCCGCCATCCTGGCCAGGAGCGGCTTCGTCATCGT
>CBFDBV010000089.1:0-12958 GCA_965603135.1 uncultured bacterium | reverse complement strand
GTGACGGTGGCGTAGAACTCCATGTTCTCGCGGCGCACCGCGTCGGCAATGAAGACCACGAAGATGACAACGAGTGCAGTGATGATGCGCTTGTCGGCGTACTTGCGCCACTTCGCCTGCCGTCGCTTACGAGTGGTTCGCTTTTGCTGCTGCTGAGCAATGTCGGCGAACGCGTCCTCAAGGACCTCCTGGTCGGTCTGCGCCGTCTTCTTCTTCTTTCCCCACCACAGCATGGCTCAAGCACCTCCTGGACCTACGGACCTCGGACACCGGACCAACGGCAGACAGGTGAGGGCACCTGTCCTACTATCTGCGCTATTCGGCCTCCTTGGGCTGGTGTTCGCCCGCGCGGGCGAAGATGCGGATCGTCTGCTCCCTGCCGCGCACCTCGGCCTCGCCGATCTCCTCCAGGTCCACAATCCCCGCGGAGAGCTTCTCCGCGCTGGTCTCGCTGGCTATGAACATCACCCCGTACTCCTTGGTCATCCCCTCGATGCGCGAGGCCGTGTTCACCGTGTCACCGATGGCGGTGTACTGCATCCGCTCGTCGCTGCCGACGTTCCCGATGATCGCCTCGCCGGTGTGTACCGCCACCCCGATCCTGAAGGGGGTGCGATCCTCCTTCTTCTCCCAGTACTTGTTGAGTATCTCCAGGCGCTGGAGCATCTCCAGGGCCGCCCTGGCAGCCAGGTCGGCGTGATCGGGCTGATTGCCGAAGGCGTTCCAGGTCGCCATGATGCCATCGCCCATGAACTTGTCCAGGTAACCATCGTGATTGAAAATGGCCTCGCTCATCTGCGTGAGGTACTCGTTGAGCTGCGCCACCCATATCTCGGGAGGTATGTTCTCTGAGAGGGCCGTGGATCCGCGCACGTCCGCAAAAAGGAAGGTTACCTCCCGCCTGACGCCCTGCGCGACCAGCTCGGGCTCGTCGGACAGCTCTCTGAGAACATCGGGCGACACGTACACGGAGAACTGCTGGCGGACCATCCGCTTGTCTCGCCCCAGCCGCTCCGGTATTGCCACGGCGAGCGGAACCGCCGCGGCCAGCAGCACCCCACCATATGGGATGACCGTGTGAAAGCGGCTAAACGCGACGAAGAACGACGGCCCCGCGACGATAGCCAGGATGCCTGCCGCTATCGCAGGCCCTATCACTTCGCCGGCGCTCCACGCCGTCCAGCCCACCAGCAGCCCCAGCGCTAGCGCGAACACCGCCCAGGCGAGGTCCGTGGTACCGTCGGATCGCGGCGGCGTGTGAAGCAGCGTATTGAGCACGTTGGCGTTGGTCTCAACGCCAAACAGCCTACGGCTCGCGGCATGGTAGGGCGCAGGCCGGATGTCATGGAGGCCCTCGGCGGTCGTGCCCACGATAACGATCTTGTCATCGAAGATGGACGGCGGCAGCTCCCCCGCCCATACCTCGCAATAGGAGTAACAGGTCAGCGTGTCGGTCGGGCCACAGTAGCTGATGAGCATCGAGCCATCCGCGCTAAGTGACGCCGCCTGCTCGCCGATGCGGAGGTAGCCGTGCGGCAATGTGGCCACCATCTGCTCCGGTGCCATCCCCGCAGCCACCTGCGCGACGGCGCTAGCGAAATGCGGGTATATCTTCTCCCCCGCGAAGTCCCGGCGCAGCGGATGCACGCGCCGATGCACGCCATCGGGGTCCGGGTCAATGTCCACATAGCCGATGGCGGCGGCGGCCTCAGCCAGCTTCTCGACGGGCTCAAGGAAGTTAATCGGCTGGATCGGCGACAGGGAGAGGGGCCCTTCGGGCGCAGGATACGACCAATCCACCCCAGTCTCATCGGGTCGGTATTCAACCTTGCCCCGCTTGTACGTCGCCAAGACCACATTCCCCGCTTCTGCGATGGCCTGGGCGAACCTGTCGTCGCCTGTGCGCTTGTCTTCGCCGTTGCCCTTCTCCGGCTCGGTAAAGAGCACATCGAACGCCACGACGCGTGCGTTCCGGAGCTTGCCCAGCAGTTCAGCGTGCACGCTACGCTCCCATGGCCAGCGACCGAGCCCACCCTCGGCCTCAGGTCGCAGGCTCTGGTCGTCAATGGCTACTATGACGATATCTTCAGGCGGTGAGGGCACTGAGTAGTCGTACGCGAGGTCGTAGGCGAAGTTCTCAATGAGCGAGAAGAAGAAGAGCTTGGAGGTCAGAGGGACGTACCTGAGCACAACCACAACCACGGCTACTATGACCGCAGTCATAATGCCACGTCGCCGCATCTCATCTCTGCGGTGCGCGAAGGTGGGGTCGCCTGCCACCTGGCTGCCCTCCCTTGGCAGGTGTTGGTACGATTATACCCGTCAGGCCACGCATTACTCCAGCGTGCCTGCCGCGCCCGCAGCCGCTCACAAGCTCGCTGCTGTGCAACACAGCAAGGCTGCCCCGTTTGACCCGGGTGGTCATGTTCATCGCCGTCGCCGGTCCCGCGTAGCCGCACGTGCTGCCCCCCGACGGTGACGTCCGACCAAGATGCCCCGAGAAGACGCGCACGCCGTGTCTGATGCGACCGCACGCGGGTCCCACCCACACCACGCCCACGTGCGGTCGTCCTGGGTCACTCGCGCCGCGGCGGGCCCTCTGCCTTACGCCGTCGCGCGCGGGCGCGCAACGCCACAATCAGAATGATCAGCAACACCGACAACGGCAGCCCGACAATGACGGCCGGGCTAATGACGAGGCAGATCACCGCCGCGCCCAACGCCCAGCGCAGGTGCCGCCTCGCATCCTGCCGCGAGCCGGAGTCCAGCAACGTGTTCACCACGTTCGCGTCCGTCTCCACGCCCAGGAAGAAGCGGTTGTCGCCGCGATAGGGCGCCGAGCGAATGTCGTACAGCCCCGGCGCGGTCGCGCCCACGATCACGATCTTGTCCTCGAAGGCGGAGGGCGAGACTCTGCCCGCAAGCACCTGCCAGTAGGGGTATCGCTTCACTGTCCCAGTTGGCCCGGTGTAGCTGATGAGCATCGAGCCATCGGCGCTCAGAGGTGAGCGCACGTCCCCGAACTCGATGGCCCGGCGCGGCAGCTCCTCCACGATCTGCTCGGGCGTGGCGCCGCTGGCGACCTGGGCGATGGCGGTGGCGAAGTGAGGGTAGAGCTTGCCGTCATAGCCGCCCCGCAGCGGGTGCACCCGGCGGTAGACACCGTCGGGGTCGGCGTCAATGTCCACGTAGCCGATGGCGGCGGCGCCCCGGGCCAGCTTCTCGATGGGCTGGAGGAAGTTGTCCTGCTGAATCCGCGAGAGCGCAATCGGCCCCGCAGGCAACGGATACGACCAGTCCACGCGCTTCCGGCCCGTGTACTCGGTCTTGGCGGTCTTGTAGGTGCAGGTCGCCAGCACCACGTTGCCCGCGTCCCGGACCGCCGCCGCGAAGGCCTCGTCGTGCTCGGGATGCTGCTCCTCTGGCCCGCTGAAGATCACATCAAATGCCACCACGCGTGCTCTCTTGAGCTTGCCCAGCAGCTCCGCGTGCGCATCGCGCGTCACCGGCCAGCGGCCCAGGCGATTCGGCCGCAGGCTTTCTTCGTCAATCGCCACTATGACGATGTCTTCGGGCGGGGAAGGCTCGGAATACTTGCAGGCGAGGTCGTAGGCGAGGTCGTAGGAGAAGTTCTCGATGAGCGAGAAGAGCAGGACGTACCTGAACACAACCACGACCACGGCTACTATGACCGCAGTCATAATGCCACGTCGCCGCATCTCATCTCTGCGGTGCGCGAAGGTGGGGTCGCCTGCCACCTGGCTGCCCTCCCTTGGCAGGTGTTGGTACGATTATACCCGTCAGGCGCCAGCTCATACCAACGCCCCTCCCGCATACGGGGGCGGTCGCAAGGTCAACGCGCACCGGGGAAGACGTAGATGATGAGCCCGGCGGCGATGATGTAAAGCGCCACGTTCACCAGCAGCGGGAGGTCCGTCAGCAGCGTCCGGTCCGGATGCCCGCCCTCGCCGTGCTCGTGCACCAGGTAGAGATAGCGGAAGATGCCGAAGATCACGAAGGGGATCGTGTACATCAGTCGGGCGCTGCCCAGCTCGCGCACGGTCCGCTCCGAGATCGTGTACAGGCAGTACGACATCAGCGTGGAGGCGGTCATCACCGCGATCATCTGATCGAGAAGGTTGAGGCTGTACTTCTCCAGCGTTCTGCGATGGCCGGCCGCCTCCGCCTCCAGCAGGACGATCTCCCCCCGGCGCTTGCTCAAACCCAGGAAGAGCGCCAGCAGCAGCGTGCAGACCAGCAGCCAGGGCGAGATCTCCACCTGAAGCGCCTCGGCTCCGGCCACCGCCCTGAGCACGAAGCCAAAGGCGATGGCGAAGGCATCGAGGATCACGCAATGCTTGAAGATGAACTGATAGAGCAGCATCAGGCCCAGGTAGGCCGCGGCCGTGCTGCCCAGGCCCAGGTTGACGTAGTACGAGCCTGCCAGCCCCGCGACCGCGAACACGCCCGCCGCACCCAGCGCCGCCGCGACCGAAAGCTCCCCGGCAGCGATGGGCCGCTTGCACTTGTCCGGGTGCTTGCGGTCCTCCTCGGCATCCACCACGTCATTGATGAGATACACCGCGCTGGAGATCAGGCAGAACAGGGCAAATGCCCCGACCGCCAGCCCCACCGCCGCCGGATCGCCGACCTTGCGCGCGAAGATGAGCGCGGCGAAGACAAGGACGTTCTTGGTGTACTGACCCGGCCGCATGCTCCGCACCAGCGCGGACAGTAGCTTCATTCTTCACTCCCGAGGGCGCAGCAGCGGGAAGGCGATGACCTCCCGCATATTGTGCGCGTCCAGCAGCAGCATCGCCAGCCGATCCACGCCGAGGCCCATCCCTCCGGCGGGCGGCATTCCGTGCTCCAGGGCGGTTATGAAATCCTCATCGAGCGGGTGCGCCTCCTCGTCGCCCGCGGCGCGGGCCGCCGCCTGCTGCTCGAAGCGCCGCCGCTGGTCCAGCGGATCATTCAGCTCAGCGAAGGCGTTGCCCAACTCCTCCGCGCCGATGAACGGCTCGAAGCGGTAGGTCGTCTCCGGCTCGTCAGGCTTCGCCTTCGCCAGCGGCGAGATGCTCGCCGGATAGTCCACCACAAAGGTCGGCTGGATCAGCTCGGGCTGCACGTAGCGGTCGAAGGCCTTGTCGAGCAGTGCGCCCCAGTTGTCGGTCTCGGTGTCCCCCAGGTCCAGGTCGGCGCAGGCGGCACGCGCGTCCTCGTCGCTCGCCAGCTCGCGGAAGTTGACGCCCGTGGCCTCTCTGACGGCCTCCAGCAGCGGCAGGCGGCGCCAGGGCGGGGCCACGTCAATGTCATTCCCGCGGTAGGTGAAAACGGTCCCGCCGCACACCTCTTCCGCCGTCTCCACGACCAGCCCCTCGATCAGCGCCATCATATCCTCGTGGTTGGCGTAGGCCTGGTAGGCCTCCAGCATGGTGAACTCGGGATTGTGCCGCGCGTCCACGCCCTCGTTGCGGAACATCGGCCCTATCTCATAGACCCTCTCAAAGCCCCCCACCAGCAGGCGCTTGAGATACAGCTCGGGGGCGATGCGCATATACAGCAGCATGTCCAGCGCATTGTGATGGGTGGTGAAGGGCAGCGCGGCCGCGCCGCCGTAGATGGGCTGGAGCACGGGCGTCTGGAACTCGACGAAGCCGCGCTCGTGCAGCGACTCCCGCAGCCGCCTGAGCATTCGTGCGCGCTTCTCAAGTATCTCGCGCACCTCTTCGTTCACGATCATATCGAGATACCGTTGCCGGTAGCGGATCTCCACGTCGCGCAGGCCGTGGAACTTCTCGGGCAGGGGCCGCAGCGACTTGGCCAGCAGCGTGAACTCGTCGAGCTGCACTGTCACCTCGCCGGATCGCGTCTTCATCAGGGTCCCGCGCGCGCCGACGATGTCTCCGAGGTCCAGCTCGCGGAAGTCCGCGAAGGCCTGCTCGCCGAGCGCGTCGAGCCTGGCGAAGAGCTGCACGCGGCCTGATGCGTCCGCCAGGTCCGCGAACGCCGACTTGCCATGCTCGCGCAGCGCCAGCAGCCGGCCGGCCACCGCGACCGTGTCGCCCTCCAGGGCCTCGAAGCTGGCTTGCAGTTCGGCAGCGAGGTGGGTCCGCTCGTATGTCGTCTGTGCGAACGGGTCCCTGCCCTGTTCCTGGAGCACTCGCAGTTGCGCCAGGCGCGCGGCTCGCTGGTCGTCGTGCTCGGACATTACTCAGGCCTCTCTCGACGCGCGTGCCCCGGTCCCTCTTACCTCTGCCGCTCGTTGCTTTGTGCGCTCCATGGTCTCTTCGTCAACTGCGCTCTCGAAGCTGCGGAAGCCCGCCAACTTGAAGCCGTGCTTGTGCGCCAGCTCCGCGATCTCTTTGACGCGCGCCAGCTCCAGGTCGCGGCCCAGCGAGAAGTTCTCGAACCGCCCCTCCAGGGTCAGTATCATAGTCTCGGCCATGCACGCGTAGGCGGTCTTCGGCGGGAAGCCGAAGTCGAAGTTGAAGTTCACGTCCCCCGGGACGCTCACGGCTCCGCCTTCGATGACCAGCACATCGTCGCGCTCTGCGGCCACGCGCACGGACACATCTCGCGGCCGCGCCACG
This sequence comes from uncultured bacterium, assembly GCA_965603135.1. Lineage (GTDB taxonomy): Bacteria > Armatimonadota > Zipacnadia > Zipacnadales > UBA5352 > CBFDBV01. The sequence continues at coordinate 6,365 of CBFDBV010000089.1, read as the reverse complement.
TCACAGACCACCGCGCCGGGCCGCAGCATCTCCGGCTCGACGACCGCCTCCAGGGCCGAGGTCACCGCGACCACCATCCCGGCTTGCTGCACGGTCTCGCCGATGTTCGTGCTCGTCTCGACCTCGCCGTCGCCTTCAGCGCGCAGCTCCTCGGCCAACTCCTCCAGCGCATCCGGGCGCCGCCCCACCACGATCAGCCGCCCCACCTCAGGCGCCAGCAGAAGCGCGCAGACCCGGCCGATGGAGCCGGTGGCCCCGAGCACGGCCGCGGTCGCGCTGCCGGGCTCAACGTCCATCATCGCAGCCGCCTTCAGCGTGCCCTCCACCGCCGTCGCCACCGTGTAACTGTTGCCGGTGGTCACGGCGATGTCGAGCGCCTTCGCAACGCTGACGCCCGCATCGCCGACCACGGCCGTGAACGCGCCCAGCCCCACGATCTGCGCCCCCAGGTCAGCAGCCATCTGCCCCGCCTCGATGATCTTCCGTATGCTGACCCGCTCGTCTCCCTCGACGAGCTGCCGCGAGGTCAGCGGACAGCCGACGAACCAGCCCTCCGTTTCCGCTCCGGTCGTCGAGCGGATGCCCTCGATCTTGCTGACGTAGCGGGGCGACATGTGCCGGAAGGCCAACTCCACCACGCGGCCCGGGACCCAGCGCGTGAACGGGTACTTGCGGGCTACGTCCGAGGTATCCAGGGCATGAATGATGAAGGCGAACCGATTCAATTGCGCAGGTCCCTCTCCGTTGCGTTCTCGTCCGCTCGCGGCACCACGGTACTCAAGCCGAAGCTGTGAGGTCTCTGATCGTGGGCTCCCACCCCATCCGCTCGGCCAACTCCAGGTAGTCGCCGGGCTTCAGCTCCTGCGGCGGCCTCCCCAGCAGGCACACGAACACGCCCTCCATCACGTTGGTGGCGAAGCTCCGCCCCTCGATGACCGGGCTGCTGGTTACCAGCAGCTTCACGCCCCGCTCGGCCAGGGTGCGGACGTCATCGGCGGTGGTCGTGTTGGTGACGACGATCTTGGCGCTCAGGTCCTCGGGCATATGCCGCCTGATGAACAGGTAGTCACCGGCGATCACGTCGGCCCACTGATACCAGCGCTCCCACTTGGGCACGATCGCATCCTGTTTCTCGCCGGTCGGGTAGAGCCACCTGAACGGCAGCCTCACCATCAGCGGGAGCAGCGTGCGCCCGGCGGTCTGAAGCGCCCTGAGCGAGTGCAGCGCCACCGGCAGGCCCAGGTTGAACATGAAGTCCCCGTAGACCACGTTCGGGCAGATCTCATCCAGCGTCTCGGCCATCCCGAAGCGGTCAATGCCGCAGGTCAGCAGCACCTTCGCCGAGGCGAAGTCCAGCAGCCCGCGCTCGGCGAGCACGTGCAGCGTCTTGCGCTCCAGGGTATCCTTGAGGCCGGAGCCATCCACCAGCGGCGTGCTCATCACGTTCCGGGTCAGCCGGCGGATCTCGCGGAACGCATAGTACCGTCCCGCGCAGTGCAGTCCCAGGTTCGTGCCGCCCACGCACAGGCAGTCAACCACCCCGTCGTTCTCGGTCATAAAGCGCTCGAAGCGCCCGAGCGAGCCATCGGTACCGCGCCGCTCCAGCAGGAACCGCTCGCCGAGCAGCTCAATCTCGGCGGTCTTATCCCGCGCGGAAGAGCCCAGGCTCACGCTCAGCACATGTTTCATAGACAGGCCCTTCGCCTCATGGGGCCGCCGCGCGCACCGGGGACAGTCATCTGAGGTGACTGTCCCCTTTTTCGACGCCGTTGTCCCGCAGGCTCGCGCAGTACGCCTCGATGAGCGTGCGCAGCTCGTCGAGGGTCGAGACGATGCTCACATCCCCGCGGAACTCCCGCGCGTCGGGCAGACTGCGAGAGTAATGATGCATCTGCCCCCGCACCTGGTGCAGGGCGATGCGCTCGCCGACGTCCTCTGCCAACATCTGCGCGTGACACAGCGCTACGCCCAGCCGCTCCTGCGGCGTCAGGTCCGCCGGAACCGGCCTCCCCGCCAGCGCCGCCGCAGCCTGGCCGAAGACCCACGGCCGACCCCACGCGCCGCGCGCGATCATCACCCCCGCACACCCGGTCTCCGCCACCATCCGCACCGCGTCATCCGCTGATCTCACGTCACCGTTCCCGATGACCGGGATGTCCACGGCCTCTCTGAGCCGCCGGATCGCGCTCCAGTCGGCGCTGCCGGAGAAGCCCTGCGCCGACGTGCGGGCGTGCAGAGCGATGGCCGCGACCCCCGCCTCCGCCAGCCGCTGCCCCAGCTCGACGTAGCCGAGATCGCCGCTGCGCATCCCCGCGCGCAGCTTCGCGGTCACCGGCACACCCGCCCGCTCCACGACCGCCCGCGCCACCGCCACCGCACGGTCGGGATCGGCCAGCAGCTCCACCCCCGCGCCTGCCCGCCGCACCTTCGGCACGGTGCAGCCCATGTTGAGGTCAATGAGGTCAGCCCCGGCCGCCTCAACGATCGGGACCGCAGCGGCCATGACCTCCGGCTGTCCGCCGAATATCTGTGTCGAGACCGGCCGCTCGCGCTCGTAAGTCCTCAGGAGACCCTCGGTCTTGGTATCGCCGTAGGACAGGGCCTTGGCCGAGACCATCTCGCTGCACACCAGGCCGGCCCCGCCACGCCGGCATAACAGTCGGAAGCTGCGGTTGGTTGTGCCCGCGATCGGGCCGAGCACCAGCGGCGGCTCCACCCTCACCTGGCCGAGGTTGATACCATCACTCCTCCGCGCTCTGCCGCTCATCAATCGCCCGCAGGCCCTCCAGCACCAACATCGGCTCGACGCGATCTATCACCGCCGCGTGCGCTGCCACGAGCGCCGCGTCGCCGCCGGTGGCTAGCGCCTGCGCCTGCTCGCCCACCTGCTCCCGCATCAGGCTGACCAGCCGCTCGGCCGTGCCCGCGAGGGCGCCCAGCAGCCCCAGCCAGAGGCTCTCGGCCGTCGAGCGCCCCACGCGCGGAGGCGTCCCCTCTCCGCGCGCCGCTAGGGCTGCCTCTTCGATTGCTTCGCGCAGGTGCGGCACCATCGCTCGCAGCCCCGCAAGCTGCGCCTCCAGGCCCGGCGCGATCGCCCCGCCTACCAGCACGCCCTCAGCGGAGATGGCCTCCGCCGTCACACAGGTCCCGAAGCCCAGCAGTACCAGCGGCGGCGGGAACCGCGCCAGCGCCCCCTCAGCAGCCGCCAGCCGGTCCTGGCCGATCTGCGCCGCATCGTAGTACTCGACAGGCAGCTCAGAGCGCATGTCTCGCCCCAGCACCAGCGGCGGCTTCCCGCACACTTCGCCCAGGATGCGCTCGCCGACCTCCGCCAGCCTAGGCCGGCTCGTCACCAGCGCCGAACCGCCGCAGGCCTCGCGCTCCAGCCCTGCCGCTCCAAGCTCACTGACCGTGCGCTCGACCGTGTCCCGCTCATCGAGCGCATCGGTCGGCAGCCGCCCCTGGGTCCGCCAGCGCTGGCCCTGATATGCCGCCCAGTGCAGCGTGCTGTTGCCCAGGTCGGAATAGAGGCGCCAGGCTCTCATCTCGTCGGGCTTCGGGGTCATACCAGGTCAACGAGCGTGCGCTCGATGCGCGTCTTGATCTCTCCCTCGCGCGCCAGGTCAATCACCGCCGCCTGCCGCCCGTAGCAACCGCAGTGCGAGATGGCAATCCCACCCTCGCGCAGCGTCTCGGCCTCACTGAGGTGGCTGTGCGCGCCCAGGATGAGGTCAAGCTCGGGGCAAATGCGCGCCAGCCTCACATCGCTCTTCAGGCCCAGGTGGCTGAGCGCCACGAGCCAGGTCGCCTCTTGCTGCAACGCCGCCACGGCCTCGCGCGCTGCCTGCCGCCACGGGATGAAGCGCAGGTCGGAGAAGGCCTCCACCCAACCGCCGGGCCTGATCATCGTCGGGGTCAAACCGAAGAGCCCGACGCGCTCACCCCCCACGTCCACTACGGCCCAACGTTGGATGTGCCCCAGCTCATCCTCCCTCGGCAGGAGGTTTGCGCTCAGGACCGCGAACTTCGCCCGTGCCGTCTTGTGCAGCAGGCCCCGCTTGCGGAAGTAGTACTCGCGATTGCCCACCGCCATCGCGTCGTAGCCGGCCCGGTTCATCAAGTCCAGCACCGGCTCGCCCCCGCGCCGCACGTAGATGTTACCGGCGGTGATGGCGTCGCCGCTGTCGAGCAGCAGCGCCCCGGACTTCTCCCTCAGAAAGCCCAGCGCCTCCGCCCGCCGCGCATCGAGCTTGCCATGCAGGTCCGCCGTATGAATGATCTTGAGCGCTGACATCACGCCCCGTCGCGAGCCGCAACCCTACCTTACCTCTTTGCTGTTTGCGGTTTGCCGTTCGCCGCTTGCTGTTGGTCGTTTGCCGTTATCCGTTTACAGCCTCCAGCATCCCGCCTCCAGCCTCCGCCGTACGCCGTCACACTATCCCCGCCTTCATCAGATCCTGGATGTCCAGCATTCCGACAGCGCGGCCCTCCTCATCCACCACGGGCATATTGTCGAACTCGCGCTCCTCCATGATGAGCAGTGCCTCGGTCGCGAGCATGCCGACCTTGACGGTCGTCGGGCTCTTCGTCATGGCCTCGGCGATAGGCAGCGACATCACGGCGTTGGGCTCCCGCTCTTTCTGCATCAGCCGGCGGAAGTCACCGTCGGTGAACAGGCCCAGCAGCACTCCCCGCTCATCTACCACCGTGACCGCGCCCCGCACCGAGGCGTTTGTCATCGCCAGCAGCGCATCCGTGACAGTGATCTCGCTGCTGATCGTCGGGTTATCCTCGCCGCCGTGCATCAGGTCCTCCACGCGCAGCAGCGCCCGTTTGCCCAACTGCCCGGCCGGGTGGGTCTCGCCGAACTCCTCCACGGAGAAGCCCCGAGCGCGCATCAGCGCCATCGCCAGCGCATCGCCCATCGCCAGCTCTGCCACGGTGCTCGAGGTCGGCGCCAGCCCGAGCGGGCAGGCCTCGCGCTCGACAGAGGCGTCCAGGATCGCGTCGGCCTCGTGCCCTACGGTCGAGTCCCGATTCCCGCAGATGGCGATCAGCTTCGCGCCGCGCCGCTTGAGGATGGGCAGAAGGCGCAGCACCTCATCGGTCTCACCGCTCGCCGTCATCAGGATGACCACGTCATCGCGGTAGACCATCCCCAGGTCCCCGTGCACAGCCTCGGCGGCGTGCATGAAGTGCGCCGGCGTGCCCGTGCTGGCGAGGGTTCCCGCCAGCTTTCTGCCGACCGCCCCCGACTTGCCGATCCCGCAGACGATGGCCCGCCCGCTCATCTCCAGCAGGAACTCGACCGCCCTCAGGAAGTCATCGTCGAGACGCTCCGCCAGGCAGGCTACGGCGGTGCTCTCCGTGAGGAGCGTCTGCCGCGCCTGCTCGAGTATCTCACCCTCTGAGGCCTGTTGCTCTCCCGCGTTCATCAAGACGACACCGCCCTGTGTATGCGCAGCAATTGCTCGATCAATCCCTCCACCTCCGCCAGCGGCAGCATGTTAGGCCCGTCGCACGGAGCCTCCTCCGGCGATGGATGCACCTCCAGGAAGACCGCATCCACGCCGACCGCGACCGCCGCCCGCGCCAGGCCCGCAGCGAACTCCCGCTGCCCACCCGAGGCCCCCCCCATCCCGCCGGGAAGCTGCACGCTGTGCGTGGCGTCGAAGACCACGGGCGTGCCCAGCGCCCGCATAATCTGCAGGCTCCGCATGTCCACGACCAGGTTGTGATAGCCGAAGGTCGTCCCGCGCTCGGTGACCATCACTCGCTCGTTGCCCGTGGAGGTCACCTTCTTGACCGAGTGTGCAATGTCCTCGGGCGCGAGGAACTGCCCCTTCTTGATGTTGATGGGCAGGCCGCTCTCGCCGGCGGCCACCAGCAGGTCCGTCTGCCGGCACAGAAACGCGGGCACCTGGAGCACATCGAGAGCCTCGGCGGCCACGGGCACTTGACCGACCTCGTGCACGTCCGACAGCACGGGCACGCCGACGCTGTCCCGCACCTGCGCCAGCACCTCCAGCCCCTTCTCCCAGCCGGGCCCGCGCGCGGAGTCAATCGAGGTCCGGTTCGCCTTGTCGTAGGACGCCTTGAAGAGGTACGGGACCCCCAGGCGGTCGCAGATGCCCGCCAACTCGGTGGCAATCGCCGTCATCAAGTCAAGGCCCTCCACCAGGCAGGGCCCGGCGATGACGGCCAGGCGCTCGCCACCCACGATGCAGTCAGGCCCGCGCACGATCACTTCGGTCACGCCGGTCACGGTTCGCGCTCCTCGGCCAACAACTGTCGCACTCTCGCGAGGTCCTCGGGCGTGTCAACTCCGATCGGCGAGTAATCCACCTTCACCACGCGGATGGGGC
>CBFDBV010000088.1:0-12976 GCA_965603135.1 uncultured bacterium | reverse complement strand
CCTTCGCCAAGGCTTCGGGGGACAAGACGGCGGACAGGCTTGGAAAGCCCGACCTACGGGGTTGGTCTGTTGTCGCTTCCTTCCGAACGACCTTGTGCGGCAGAGCCGAGCCAGGTTGCCGTTGGTCGTTCGCCGCTGCTGTTGTCGCTGTCGTCGCTGTCGTTGCTTTCTTCGCTGCCTTATGCGCGTGGATGGGTCCTGTCATAGACCTCGCGCAGGTCCTCGGTGGACAGGTGCGTGTAAATCTCGGTCACGGAGAGGGCAGCATGGCCCAGCATCTCCTGGATCGCGCGCAGGTCGGCGCCGCCGGAGAGCATGTGCGTGGCGAAGGAGTGCCGCAGCGTGTGCGGCGAGGTGTCCTCAGGCAGGTCGGCCAGCCGCACGTACTGCTTGAGCGCGCCCCAGAAGCCGCCGCGGCTGAAAGGCCGACCGCGGCGGGTCAGGAAGATCGCGTCCTCATCGGGGTACTTCGCCAACTCCGGGCGCGCCTCGGCCAGGTAGCGCTGGACCAGGTCGAGCGCGCGCTCGGCCACGGGCACCACGCGCTCCTTGCCGCCCTTGCCCACCGTGCGCACCACGGCCGCCTCCAGGTTCAGATTGTGCAGCCGCAGGTTGACCAGCTCCGAGCAGCGCAGGCCCGTGGCATACATAAGCGCAATCATCGCGGCATCGCGCAGGCCGCGGGTAGTGCTGCGGTCCGGCGTCTCCAGCAGGCGGAGGCACTCGGCGGGAGTGAGGACCTTGGGGAGGCGGTCAGGGCGCTTCGGGAGGTCAATGGTGGTGGTCGGGTCCGCCTCGGCCCAGCCCTCGCGCACCAGGAAGCGGTGCAGGCCGCGGATGCTGGAGAGCTTGCGGGCGATGGTGCTGCGCGCCAGGCCGCGCTCGCGCTGGAGCTGGCTGACGAAGTCCACGATGCACTGGCGGTCGGCGTCCTCGAAGCGCGTGACGCCCCGGCCGCGCAGGAACTCGCCGTAGTCGCGCAGGTCGCGCAGATACGCGTCGAGCGTGTTGGCGCTCAGGCCTTTCTCGACCGTCAGGTGGTCAGCGAAAGCCTCCAGGACCTTATCCAAGCGCGGGCGCTCCTTGGCACATCCGCCTACCGACTACCGACCTACGACTACGGACCACGAACCAACGACCTGTAATGTCGGTCGTTTGCCGTTCCCTATTGCCCATTGCCCTTTCATTCGTCCTGATGGCGGCGCACGGCGCGGCGGTCGAAGGTCACCGTAACGCCCTTGCTGACCTCAAGCTCAAAGGTGTCCTCCCCCACGCGGGTCACCCTCCCGTAGATGCCCCCGACCGTCACGATCTTGTCGCCGGGCACCAGGCCGGTGATCGTCTCCCTGTGCTTCTGGTCGCGCTGCCTGGCCGGCCTCACTATGATCCACCAGAAGAGCACGACCATCACGACCACGAATACGGCAGCGGGCAGCAACTGCTCAATCTGCTCTGCGTCCATCTCAATCCCCCTGCAAGGGCCGCGCGCGAATGAGAGGCATTCTCAGGGATGCACCACGGCCTTGATGACTTCGTCCTTGCTGGTGTGCACGAACTCCATCGCCGCCGGCGTCTCGTCGAGGCCGAACTCGTGGGTCACGAGCGAGCTCACATCCACCCGCCCCGCCGCGATAAGCGCGATGGAGGGCGCGTAGCAGCCGGCATAGCGGAACAGCCCTGAGACGTCCAGCTCGCGGTTGATGACCTCGTAGATGGGCACCGACGGCTCAGTCTCCGCGGGCATCCCCACGAGCTGGACCTTGCCGCCGTTCTTGACGATGCGCATAGCCGTCTGTATCGTCGGCACGGTCCCCGCACATTCAAAGGCCACGTCCACGCCGCGACCGGAGGTCAGCTTCGCGATGGCCTGCTCGACATCAACGAGGCTGGCATCGAGCACCTCGGTCGCGCCCAGCTCGCTGGCCTTCTCCAGCCGCAGGGGAACGACATCGGTGGCGATGAGGGTGGTGGCGCCGTGAGCGCGCGCGGCCTGGAGCGCGGTCAGGCCGATGGGGCCGGCGCCCAGCACGGCCACGCTGTCGCCGGCGGTCACGCCGCTGCGGCGGGCCGCGTGCATGCCCACCGACAGAGGCTCAAGCATCGCGCCCTCCTCCAGCGAGAGCGCGTCGGGGAGCTTGAACACGAAGTCGGAGGGCCAGGCGAGGTACTCACAGAAGGCACCATCAACGGGCGGCGCGGCCAGGAAGACCACGTCGCGGCAGAGGTTGTAGCGACCGGACTTGCAGAACTCGCAGCGGCGGCAGGTGTACCCAGGCTCGATGGCCACGCGGTCGCCCGGCTCCAGGTCGGTCACCCTCTCCCCCACCTCGACGATCTCCCCTGCGGCCTCGTGCCCCATGATGGTGGGCTGCTCGAGCACGATGTTGCCGATGCGCCCGCGCTTGAGGAAGTGCACATCCGAGCCGCAGATGCCGACCGCGTGGATGCGAATGAGCACGTCGCGCTCATCGCTGAGCGCCGGCATTGCGACCTCCTCCACCCGGATGTCATCCACGCCGTGCAGCACGGCCGCGCGCATCGTGTCTGCCATTGCTGTTGCCTCCAGGGCTAACCCGGCCGGTTCAGAGAGTGTTGTCGGGCTGGAAGCTGAAAGCGCGCACAGCGCGCTTTCACCTGCGCCTGACCCTCTTGGTCAGGCGCAGGCCGACCTACGCGATTAATCGGGGCTACGCTCATCCTGCGACCTGCCAGACCTCGCGGGCGGTGTCAACCATCGCGCGCAGGTTCTCGCCGGCGGCCTCGCGAGGCACGCACTCGCCGCTGTTGAAGATGATGCCACCGTCAGCCATCAGCCGCACCTGCCGCTCGGTCTCGGCGGCGACCTCCGAAGCAGTGCCGTCAGTGAGCATGCCGATGGGGTCAATGTTGCCCATCAGTGGGATCTGCCCGTGGAGCGCGGCCTTCACCTGGGCGATGTCAATGCCGGGCCCCATCGAGAGCACGTCGGGCTCGGTCAGCGCCTGCGCCCTGAGACCGTCAACGCGCTCCTCGGAGTTGTGCAGAAAGACCAGCGCGCCAGCCCTCTGATACTCCTCGGTGACGCGCCGGCACGGCTCCAGGGCCCACCTCTCGAAGTCCCCGGTCGAGATGAGGTGGGTGGAGGCATTGCAGTCGCCGAGCCAGATGGCGTGCGCGCCGGCCTCGATCTGCGCCAAGCCCCAACTGACAGCCTGCTCTTCGGCGAATTTGAGGGCCTCGGAGAAGAGGTCAGGATCGTCCACCATCGTCAGGAAGCTGTCCTGCATCCCGAAGATGAGTGTCACCGCCGAGAAGGGCGCCGCCACGCGGCCGGTCACGCACTTCTCATCGCCGACGGCCTCGCGCAGGCCCCCGATCGCGTCCAGCAGCAGCGGCATGCGGGCGCTGCGCGGGTCGGGCACACGCAGACCCCGGAGCGTCTCGCGGTCAAAGTCCAGGTAGTCGGCGGTCGCAGGCACGATGTTCTCGCCGGCGGCGACGCCGACGCCGAGCGCCTCGAACTCCAGCGTGTCATCGAGATGCAGCCACGACCAGTCCCAGCCGAAGTCCTCGATGGCGCGCAGTTGGGCCCCCACGATGGTCTCGGCGTCGCAGATGTACTCAGTGTACGTGAGCCCCGCGTGCCGGGCGTCGAACTCCTGGGAGAGACAGAACACCGGCAGGTGCTGCGGCGCTTTGAGGTCTAGCACGACCTGGATGTGCTCAAGGATGCTCATCGCTAGAGATGTCCTCCGTGGCGAGCTGCGCAGGCACGCGTCGCGTACAGGTGCCTTCGCCACCCGGCGGCGAATCCCTGCCGGCCTCGGCAGCGTCGGCGCGCTAGGCCTTCGTGGCGGGGCCTGCAGAGGACCGGCGGGCGGCTACGCGCCCAGCAGGTGGGGGGCGAAGGGCTCGAGGTAGTCGCGCCAAGCGTGCTGCTTGAGCGCCGCGGTGAAGGTGGCGTAGCTCAGGTAGGGGATGAACTTCGGGCGCTTCGGCAGCTTGATGAGGGTCATGCCCGCCTCGCGCGGGGTGCGGTTGCTCTTCTTGTTGTTGCAGCGAATGCAGCAGGCGACGAGGTTCTCCCACGAGTGGGCGCCGCCGCGCTCGCGCGGGATCACGTGGTCAATCGTGAGGTCCTTCGACCGGCGCCCGCAGTACTGGCAGGCGTGCTTGTCCCGGGCCAGCAGGTTCTGCCGCGAGAGCTTGAGCCGGGGCAGCGGCCGCTTGACGTGGTAGGCCAGCTTCACCACGGTGGGCAGCGGCATCTCCATGCTCGGCGAGTGCAGTACCTCTGAGTCATTCTCCACTACGATGGCCTTGCCCACGTACACCATCGAGACCGCGCGCTGCCAACCGCACACGTTCAGGGGCTCGTAGTTCTGATTGAGCACGAGTACTCGTCCACTCATCTCGAAACACCCATCCAGCGGGATCGGCTGGTCGGCGAGGTCGCTGCCGGGCATCCGCCGTCGCCAAGGCTATGGCGGACAAGTCGGCGCATCGCTCGAGGCTCAGCCCCACGCAAAAGCCCGCTGCCGAGAGTGCAGCGGGCCGGAGTCCTCAGGGACTGGCTGGGCAAGCTGGTGCGGGCTTGCCGGGCTGTATCCGAAAGCCCTGCACACATTCCCTGACGGCGTTCGGCTCGCGCAGATAGTGCAGCGACCTCAATGTGCGTCCTCCCACTCGTATGTACGTATTCTCACACGTCGCGGACGAACCTCCCCGCGCCGCGCTAGCGTTATCTTAGCAGAGAGACCGCGAAGTGTCAACCTGCGGGCCCGACGGCCGCCGGCGCGATCTAGGGGTAGACTGGCACCGTTAGCTGCTCGCTGATGGTATGGGTTGGGTCGCTGGCCTCGATGCGGAAGACATAGTCGCCCTGGACAGTCATGCCGCTGACCTTGCAGCCGCCCTGCTCCGGGGTCTCGAGGGTTGGCGACGCGCCCGCAGGCTGAGTGACGACGCTCCAACGGAAGGTCACCGGATCGTTCTCGATGTCCCAAGCGCCGGCGCGCAGGAGCGTGCCGCCATCCTTGACCGTCACCCACACCGGGATGCGGTTGTGCACGTCAATGAGCACTGGCGGCTGGTTACCCTCGAAGACCTTCAGCAATACCTGGCGCGTGAGGGTGTGCCCGCCATCGCTCACCTGTGCCGCAAACACGTACTCGCCCGCGATGGTCAGTCCCGTGGCCTGGGTGGCGGGCTGGTCCGCGTGGGCGATCTGCACCTGCGCGCCCTCGGGATGACTGGCGACGGACCAGGCGTAGGCCAGGTCATCCAGCTCCGGGTCAGTGGCCGAACAGATAAGCTCGAGGGAAGCAGCCGGCCTCGTCAGGAACTCAGGCTTGGAGCGCCACGCGGACACCGTCGGCGGGCGATTGGCGCCGTCGTGCGGGTAGACGGTGAGCACAGCGTTGGCCGGCACGGTGAGGCTCAGCCTGCCGTCCGCGCCGACGCTGCGCAGGCCCAGCTCCCGGTACTCGTTGGGCCCGACGGCCTCGCACGCGGCGCAAGCGCCGGTCCGTAGCCCGGCGATGGTGACCGTGCGCTCGGCGGCGGGAGGGGTGGTGTTGATGAGCACGAGCGTGACCGGGCCGCCGTCGTCGAAGGCCAGGCAGCGCAGCGCCTCATCGGATGAGGTCGCCTCGATGCGCACTGCCCCCGGTCGGACGTAGTGCGAGACCTGGCGGAAGCGCCAGTACCACTTCCCCCCGCGGAAGGTGGCGCTGCTGACGTGGCTGAGCGCTGCCCTGTAGTCGGGAGTGGCGAGGCCGTAGATCTCCCAGTAAGATGTCCCGCCCAGGGTCATGTCATCGTAGAGGTGGTCTATGGTCAGGTTCATGAACTCGGTCTGGGCGGTGGGCAGGCCGCGCTCGGTCGCGAAGTCGCTGAGCTTGACCATCGAGGTCTGGTTGTCCTTGCCGTACCAGTGGTAGGAGATCAAACCGATCCAGTCCCAGATCTGAGGGTCGCCCCGAAGCTGCTCGATGTAGCGCCTGGCGACGTGAGCGTTGATGGACTCGGGGAACTGGATGGCGGTCTCAAAGCCCGCCTCGCGCATGCGCGGGACCAGCGCCTTCATCATGTCCGCGACCAGGCGCGGCGTGAAAACGTTGTTGTTGCCCGCCTCGTTGCAGATGGAGTACCACTGGGGCACGATGCCGTGCTGCTCGCGCAGGCGCAGCATCCAGGCCAGCGCCCACTCGGCGTACTCCTGCGGGTCGGCCTTCATCCACGGCGGCAGGTCGCCGCTGCTGCCACCCTGGAAGAACGAGGGACTGAGGTACAGATCGAAGGTCTCCCCGCGCGCCTCGACCGCCTGCTTCCAGGGGATGAGCCAGCCGGTCACGGGGGCGTCGAGCGCCTCCGTGTTAAAGCCCTCCCAGTTGATGTCGAAGGGGTCCTCGTTGTCGTTTGGCCACTCCCAGCTTCGGCCGCCCACCCGGTTACCGCACATACCCTCAAAGCGCAGGCGGTTGATGCCCAGGTCATTGACCGCGCGCTCGATGCACTGGTCGCGCAGCACCTCGGAGGCGGGCAGCCAGGGGGTAGTCTTACCCCAGCCGAGGATGGTCTGATGGCGCACGGATGTGTCTACCGTGACCGTGACCGGTCCGTCGGCATGTGAACAGCCGGTCAGGGCGGTGGCGAGGATGAGGGCAAGCAGTGGCGCTGGTCGGTGCATCGTGATGGTCCCCTTCTACTGCGCGGGCACGAGCTTGACCACATAACCATCGGAGGCCCCGCCGCGCGTCGGCTGCATGGCGCCGGACGTAACCGGGAAGTCGTCGGAAGAAGTGCTGCCTACGAGATAGACGGCGCCGTCGGAGCCCAGCGCGACGCTGCGGATCATGTCATCGCTGCCGCCGCCCAGGTAGGTAGCGTACAGCACTTCGGAGGCGTCGGGGCTGAGGATGGCCAGCACGCCGTCGCTCTTCCCGCCGCCGTAGGTCGGCTGGAGGGCGTCCGGCGTGACGGGGAAGTCGGCTGAGGAGCTCTGCCCGACCATGAAGATGTTGCCGTCCGGGCCGGGGGTGGGCATAAGGAAGAAGTCGCCGCCCGAGCCGCCCAGGAGCGTGGCGAACACGAGCCGGTCGCCCTCGGGCGCGAGCTTGACCAGGAAGCCGTCGGTCTTGCCGCGCAGTTGCCGCTGGCAGGCCCCGGGGGTGGTTGGGAAGTCGGCCGAGGCGGTGACGCCCGTGAGCAGGAAGCTACCGTCCTCGCACAGCCAGGGCCGGTGCTCTGCCCATTCGTTCTCGGAGCCCCCCAGGTAGGTGCAGTAGACGAGGCGGCTGCCGTCGGCGGCGATCCGCGCCAGCCAGCAGTCGGCCTTGCCGCGATGCGAGGACTGCGGTGCGCCCTGGGTGACGGGCAGGTCCGCGGACTGCGTGTGGCCGGCGATGTAGATGTCGCCTGACGGCCCGACGCGCGCGCCCATCAGGCCCTCCCAGTCGCCTCCGCCCACGAGTGTGCCCATCAGGAGCCGTGAGCCGTCGGCGGAGAGCTTGGCCACCGCCGCGTCGCGCTTCTGGCCCTGGAACTGGGCCCGCAGGACTCCCTCCGTGGTGGGGAAGCCGGGCGAGTCGCTGCTGCCCAGCACGCAGACATTGTCCTCGGCGTCGAGGGCGATCCCGCCGCGGGGCCAGTCCTCCTTTGCAGCACCCACGTAGCTGCACCAGTGTAGCTCGGTCATGTCCGCCGACAGCCGCGCGGCGTACATATCGGACTTGCCGCCGCCGTAGGCCTGCTGATACGCGCCCTCGGTGGTGGGCATGTCAGGCGAGCGCGTGGCGCCGCCGATGACGATGTTGCCGCCCGAGTCCAGCGCCATGCCGTACACGCCCCGCTCCTGCTTCGAGCCGCCGAAGTAGGTGGCGGCCAGGCGTGTGGCACCGTCGGCGCTCAGGTGCACAAGGTAGGCGTCGCCGCCGTAGATGCCACCGTGGCCGAGGGCGGGGTCGTCACCGGCGTACTCGGCCTGCACCGCCCCCTGCGAAGTCGGTAGGCCGGCGGACTTGATCAGACCGCCCACCAAAACGGACCCGTCCGGGTAGGGGATGACCTCGCGGAGCTGATCCCACGCCGAGCCGCCGACATAGGTGGCCCACTCGATGCGGTAGGACTGGGGCGCCTCCTGAGCCTGTAAGACGAGCGTAGCAGCCGACACGATGACTACCACAATCAGCACGACAGTGGGTCGCGTTGCGGGCATACGCGACACCTCCCTGTCAGAGGCAGCAGCAAGGCAGGCCCCATCACACCACGTCGAAGATCTCGTACGCGGCCTTCATCGCCTCGATGGTATCGCCCTTCGGCACGAACTCGTGGGCGACGTAGCCATCATAGTCAAGCTCCGCGATGGTGCGGGCGATGGGCGGATAGTAGATCTCCTGGTCCTCGTCCATGTCATTGCGGCCCGGGTTGCCCGCAGTGTGAAAGTGCCCGATCCACTCGATGTTGTCGGTGATCGTGCGGATCAGATCGCCCTCCATAATCTGCATATGATAGATGTCGTAGATGAGCCGGACCGCCGGGGAGTTGACCATCTTGCACACGTGCACGCCCCACTCGGTGCGGTCGCACATATACCCCGCATGGTCCACCTTCGAGTTGAGCAGCTCCATGCACATAGTCACGCCCGCCTGCTCCGCCGCCGGGGCCATCTTCGCCAGGATCTCGGCGGTGATCTCGGCGCCGCGCACGTCCGAGACGCCCTCGTAGCGATTGCCGCTCAAGCAGCAGAGCACCGGCACGTTCCACTCGGCGGCCAGCTCGATGTTCGCGGCCAGCTCGGCCTCGATGCGCGGGTGATTCTCCAGTTTGTTGAGGCCGTCGGTGAGGGACTCGTGGCCCGTAATGAGCGAGATGTCGAGCCCGGCGTCCTTGATGATGTGCAGCTCCTCGGGCTTGCACATCTCCATCGCGTCATAACCGATGTCTTTGGCGGCCCTGGCGAGCTGCTCGGGCTCGTAGTCGCCGCGTGCGCGCGCCGACCACCATACGAACGACTGGCGGATCCTCGTCATGACAGTACCTCCGATCTTGAAGGCCCCGGCCCTTGGAGGGCGGCCACTCGTGGGCCGCCCGCAGCCCAAGGCAGGAGACTGAGGCCTGTGTGCGCGTTGTGTTCAGGAAGCCCTTGCGCGCTCCGTCGGAGGGCCTCGGCACCCTCACCCACTCGGCTCAAGGCGTAAGAGCACCGTCTCCGCCCGCTTCATGCTCAGGGTCACGGTCTGCCCGTCCACAGGCACCGCCCTGCCAGACACGACATCGAATGCCCGGCAGACCGCCGGTAAGCGCAGCACCTTGTCGCCCTCTGTGGCCGCGTGCACTCCGACGAACTGCCCGTCAGCATACAGAGCATCGTCTGTCTCTAGCCAGATGTGCACCCCTGCCTCCCGGGCAATGTTCCGTACCAGCGCCGAGGGAAGTTCCATAGCCGCCGAGTAGACTGAGGTCCAGCCATCCAGCTTCTTGACCACCAGGCCCGGCCGCTCGGCGTCGGCCAACCGCCCCACGACCCTCACTTGCGGATCATCGGCATAGATCACGGGGGTGACCGCAAGGTCCGCGCCGACAACCTGGTCGGCGGTGAAACCCTTCGCCAAGGGGTGCGCCACGTCCAGCGCAAGCTGCGGGGTAGCCGCCCCCTCATCTATCGCCAGTTGAATGCCCGTGAGAGCCCGCATGCCCTCGATGGGGGTGGCTTCCGACCCGAAGTACCCCGGCGCATACACGAACAGAGCCGTCGCACTGTTGCGCTTGAGTTTGGTGAGAATAGTCAGGCGCGTGTCGGGATCCACGTGGACGGCGTTCAGGAACAGGTAGAGCTTGTAGTCGGGGAGCCACGGCTGGCCAATATCCGACAGCAAGCAGAAGTCAAAGGGCGCGCCGGCCTGAGGCATCAGGGTAAGCTGATTGAGCACCAGTCGCCGGTTGGCGTCCGTAGAGCGCATCCAGTAGAAGCTTTCGGGGTCAACAAAGACGCCAACCTCGGCCTGGAAGGGGGCACGCGCCGGTAGGCTCTTCTCAGCCACCTGGTGCCCTTTTCCCATCGCAGAGAGTATCTCTCGATGGGAGAACCACCCGCCGCTCATGTCAAACCAGCTCACGGCGGCCCGCTTGCACAGCACCTCGGCGAACTCACGCCAGAACACACCCAGGGTTTCCTCCAGGGTTTCAGCCCGCCCATAGCCCGCGCTGCGGTCGGTCAGGAAGGTCCGATTGTCTGCCTCGTCCAGCCAGAGCTTCCCGCGCATCCGCAACGAGTCGGTGGCCGACATGAAGGTGGAGGCCTCGCCAGGCTTTCGATACCAGTAGTTAGGCGGGCTCATCAGGAAGTCTATGTAGGGCGAGTCGAAGACACGCTGCGCCGCGAGGTGGCCGGAGTCTTGCTGATTGATACCGTGGGCGCTCAGGTAGGCGTAGTAGGTGCCCACCAGTGACTTGCCCTCGGTGGCCTCTCGTGTGATTCTGGCGAAATGCAGCAGGGCGTCGGCGGTCATGTTGCTGATGAACTCATAGAAGTCCATGGCCTGGCGCTCGGTCTTCGGCTCGCGAAGCACGTGCGGCCCATCGGGTCGGCGCTTGTCCCACTTCGGCATCTCGGCGGTGGCAAGGGCAACCCTGTCATCGGCCCAGGCGAGCCGCAGTGCCTCGTCCGTCCTGTACCTCTCCGTGAGAAAGCTGCGGAAGGCCTTCAGCGCAGGCTGGCTGTAATCGCCCCGCGATTGCTGCCAGGTCCCCCACATCTGCCACTCGGCCGTGTATCCGCCGAAGAAGATGATGCCGATGATCCGGTCGGCATACGGAGCCTTGCGCAGGTAGGCGATCAGCTTGCGCAGGTCCTCTCCCATCTCTCTCTTCCACAACTCCGAGGCGAAGGAGCTGGGGCCCCGGGACCCGTCCTCGAACTGACACAGCTCCTGAGGGTGCATCTCCTGCCACCACAGCGGCGCCGTTACCCCGATATGCGGCAGGAAGTACGCTTGCGGGTCCACATCGAGAATCGCCGCGAAGTAGCGATCGAACTCCCCGTAGCTGTACTCGTCGTCTGCCACGTGCCCCATATCTGACCCACGCGACCCGCCGAACCAGTCACTGTAGAGGTGAATGTCCGCCTGGGCGATCTCGCGGTGATAGTCGAGATGCAGTCCGCCGTGGGAGGCGTACATGAAGCCCGGCATCGGTTTGCCATTGACGAAGATCGCGGGGTCCCCGCCGAGGGGTTTCAATTCGGCCAGGGGCGGCTTCACGGTGGCCATTCGGGGATTGGTCAACGCAATCTCGTGCTTGGCCGGCGGGCCGCCTTCCACGGGGGCCAACTCATAGCAGCCTACCTCGACAGAGAACGTGCCGGGGTACCAGTAACGCGACGTCGGAAGTTCCGCCTGCAGGTTGATGGTCTTCCCGGTGAGGTCCACGGGTTGCTCGACGATGCGCATAAGCGCGGGGCCCTGCCACAGCCGGGCGAAGCCCGTTCCCTGGTTAAGCTCGTCCGGGGCGCTGATCTCGACTTCGGCCAGTACCCCCAGCTTATCCCCCGCTTGCACGCTCTTGGGTACCGTCAGAGCCTTGAGCTTGCCGCTGCCCCGTGGCTCAAGCTCGATGCCCTCCTCAAGGTCCGGCCTCGCGGGCCCGAGCCACACACTGTCTATCATGACCCAGCGGGCCGCCTGGTTGCCGGGATCTATCCGGAAGGAACTCACTCGCTTGCTGGGGCCGCCCCACTGCTTTGAGACGTCCCCGGATCGGGTCTCGCGCCAGTTGTTCCTGGTCAAGTCCACCGTGTATGTCGCCCAGCCCTTACTAATCGGGTACTTGCCGCCCAGACACCAGCGGCCATCGGGGCTCCGGTAGTAGATGTCCAGCAGGTCAGCCTCCGCCGACGAGTACAGCCGCACCCTCAGCCAACTGAGTTCCTCGGCGTCAATGCCCTCCTCGGGCAGGCGGAAGTATGCGTAGGGGTCCCAGGCGCTCCACCCGCGAAGCCGTCCGTTCTCCGCCAAGCCCGGCTCCAGATTAACGACACTCACCACCTGGGAAGGGTCATCGAGATTCCACTCGATAGGCTCCGCCGCCCAGGCAGAGCAGCAAGCGGCAAGCAAACACGCCACCATGGTCGCGCCAGAGGCGCGTTCACGGCTTGCACTCATCACGGAGGTCCTCCTGTGACCCTATTCTCCCGTCTCCCTCCTCAACGGGGGCCGTTGCCGTCCACGGTCCCCCTTCGCCAAGGCTTCGGAGGACAAGTCGGAACTGCGGGGGACAAGTTGCCGTTTGCGGGCCGCTACCCCACGTTCCAGGTGTCGAAGGCAGCCTGCGCGGCGGCGATGCGGTCGTCGCCCTTGGGGCCGAACTCGTGGCCCACGTAGCCCTCGTAGTCAAGCTCGGCGATGGCGCGGGCGACGGCCGGATAGTAGATCTCCTGCGTCTCGTCCATGTCGTTGCGCCCCGGGTTGCCGGCAGTGTGGAAGTGCTTGAAGAACTCGATGTTGTCCTGGATGGTGCGGATCAGGTCGCCCTCCATAATCTGCATGTGGTAGATGTCATAGAGCAAGGCCACGCGCGGGGAGCCGACCATCCTGCACACGTGGACGCCCCACTCGGTGCGGTCGCACATATACCCCGGATGGTTGACGCGGGAGTTGAGCAGCTCCGTGCACAGGTTGATGCCCTTCTCCTCGGCGATGGGCGCCATCTTGGCGAGGATCTCGGCGCAGATCTCCGCGCCCTGGAGATCGGAGACGCCCTCGTAGCGGTTGCCCGACAGGCACAGCAGGCTGGGCACGTCGTACTGCTCGGCCAGCTCGAAGCTGGCGTTCAGCTCGTCCTCGATGCGGGCGTGGTTCTCGCGTTTGTTCATCCCGTCGGGCAGCGACTTGTGCCCGACGAAGATGGCGATGTCGAGGCCGGCGTCCTTGATGACGGGGAAGACCTCGGGCGGGCTCATCTCGATGGACGCGAAGCCGATGTCTTTGACCTGCTTGCA
>CBFDBV010000087.1:0-12999 GCA_965603135.1 uncultured bacterium | reverse complement strand
CGTAGTCCTGCACGCCCTCGCGGATGGCCTCCATGTACTTCGCGGCGGTAACGCTGGTGTCATCAATGTAGGTGGGACAATACGGACCGTTGCCGGTGGCCGGGTACTCGTTCCAGCACGACACGCCCCCGCTATCGCTGAAGCACCAGAAGCACGAGCCCTTCGCCCCGATCTTGAAGCAGTGCCACTCCTGCATCAGGTAGTAGGAGAACGGGTCGAAGGTGCGGGCCGGGCCGTCGCAACTGTAGAACCACAAGTCCCGCCCCTGCCGCTGCTGGTCGAAGAAGATCTCGCGGAATTCGTCGGTCTCGGATATGAAGTGCTTCCGGTAGGGACACAGCACGTCCAGGCTGGCGAAGGTCTCGCTGAAGTCAATGCCCTCTCTCGGGGTGGGGTCCTCCCAGGTCATGAAGTCCGGCTCCGCCGCTTCGATGGCCTTCGCCCAGGCCGTGATGATGTCGTACTGCTCCTGCCTGCCGGGCTCGTCAACTATCAGCATCCCGATCTGGCCCGGCTCGATCCCCAGGTCGCGCATGTGCTCGGCCCAGAAGTGCGCCCAGTTGCCGACCTTGAGGTCGAACAGTTCGCTGCCCATCTCGGTCCCGTCAATGGAAGCGCCGACGGACTTGAAAACCATGTACATCTTCGCGTCCGGCCACAGATCCCGCCAGGCATCGAAGGGGATCGTGTCCGGCTCCTCCACCATCTCCCCGGCTTCGTCGTACTTACCGTAGCCCAGGACCCCGGAGGTGGCCCACGGCGCATTCACGTAGTGCTCCTGGAGATGCTCGATGAGCAGGAGACGGTTCTCCGGCGTGGCCCCGTACATCTTCTCGGCGTTCGTGTAAGACCACCCGCCCAGCAGCAGCGTGGTCTCATCCGGGAAGCGCAGGGGGTAGATGCGCAGGCGGATGGGGACCTCGAGGTTCGTCTCGCCGCCGCTGATCTCGACCGTGCCCGCGTGAGCGCCGGCATCCAGGCTGTCGGGGTGGAAAATCAGCCACACCTGCCGGGTCATGCCGGAGGGCACCTGAATCGCGTACCGCCCGTCTTCGGGTTCCACCTCCGGCAGCGCCGCCGAGACCGCCGTGAAGTGCCTGGTGCCGACGGTCAGCACCTGGTGGACCCTGACATAGTCGGGGTTGTCGCCGCCGGGCAGGCCGGCGATGCGCAGCTGCAACTGCTGTGCCTCGTCCGCGGCGTTGGTCAGATTGAACACCCCGGCGCGGTACTCGTTGTTCATCATATGCACTTCCACCGCGGGCGCCGCCGCGTCACCTTCGGGTTCCGCCGAGGGACCAAGCGGGTCCCAGCGGTGACTGCTCCACACGCGCAGGAGCCGCTTGTCCTGAGCGCGCCAGACCTCTGCCTGGAACTTGAAGATGTCGCGCTCCAGGTCGGTCATCGGCAGCACGGCCCGGAAGCCCGCCATCCGCACCAGCGGCATCTCCACCACCGCCTGGGCGAGTGCCTCGGCGCGCTTGCTCAGGTCCGCCTGCGCGGCAGCGGGCAGGGCCGCGATGTCGCCCTTCACCGCCTCCAGGTCCCGGATGAATTGCTCCCGAAGCAGCCCATTCGTGATGCGGTCCTGCATATGTTGCGGGACGTTGGCAATCAGCTCGCCCTCGTAGGGCTCGCCGACCCAGGCGTCGTCACCGCGATACACCTCTATCTCGTCCGTGAACGTGTAGGGCCCACCGGGCACCATGCACAGTTGCAGGTAGCGCCCGTGCGTCTTCAGTTGGTCGGTCCACAGCCGGCGCGCCGCGTATTCCCCGTACTCGGGCAGCCGGTCGTGAAGGCTCGACAGGGCCACGAGGTCGCCCACCTCGGACCAGCCCTCGCCATCTTCGCTCACGAAGATGAGTATGCGCTGCGGCCAGGTAACGCCGGCGACGCCGGCGGCGGTGTTGAAGGACACGCCCTTGATGGGGTAGTCCTGCCCCAGATCAATGCTGACGAACTTGGGGCCGATGCGCGTCCAGCCGACCGTGGTCTTCTGTGTCCAGAAGTACCCCTCCGAGTAGACGCCATCGGTGAGCTGGACCTTATCGTCGGGGTCGGTGGAATAGCTGTACGTGGGCCTGCTCATCGTGTAGGGCATGCCGAGCGCCAGGTTCTCGCCCAGGTCCGGCATCTCGGCGGGCTCGGCCGCCTCCCCGGCTTGCGCTATCTGCACCTCGGCCACCCAGACCTTGCCCACCGGCGCCTCCTGCGCGTCAAGCTGGGAGACGTGGGCGTAGATCTCCACCGCGATGTCCGCGCCTACGGTCTCGAAGCGCTTGGCCACCGTGTGCCAGTCCCGGTCGGCGATCGCGGACACGACCGCGAGCTGGTCTTTCGAGTGCGCATCAACGACTCGCAGCGTCGGCGTGAGGCGCCCGACCGTCTTGACGATCACCTGCAACTCGTAGATCGTGTTCGGCTCGCAGAAGTCGCACCGTTGCGTGACCGGGCCCGCCGCGGCGGCCTCCGCGTCATAGGCCAGACACGGCCCACCATCGGGTCCACCGGTGGGCAGGCGCTGCCAATGATCCCCGGCTGGTAACTGCCAATCCGCCGGAGCTTTCTCATTACCGGCGACCGCCTCGGCGAACTCGGGGGTCTTGACGACGTTGTCGCACAGGCAGACGCCGCAGGAGAGAATCAAGCAAGTGCCTGCTACGAGAGCGCTTCGCATAGCATTGGCCTCCTCGCGAAATGGCTGACAGTCACCTATTCCCCGCGGGCGCGTCCTTTGCCTCCCCATTTCCTGAAGGTTGGGTGCCGCGCACGGGGGAAACATGGCCGCAGGCGAGTCAGCCGGCTGCCGCACAGCGTCGCGGCGCGCCGCCCAGGAGGACCGCGCGATGGCCCTACTGACCGACCCAACAAGGCCCGTGGGTGAGAAGTCGAGCCGCTGGGGCCAGGCATTCGGCATCGTCAGGTTGCTTCCCGCGGACGAGCCGACCCAGGGGCCCGAGAGGAATAGGCCACCGCGACGGAGAAGAGACATCCACGAATCCTAGCCTGCCCGCGCGAGGTGGACGCCATGAGGTACTTGATGGCCGTGACGGTGGTTGCCATTCTCCCAATGACCGCGACTGGTGCACCTGTGCGAGTGCTGGACATGACCACGCTGACGCAGGCGTTTCCCGTTCAGGACGCCCTCGCGGACCTGAGAGAGCGCGTTCAGGTCATCCGACTGGATACCGCTGAGCCTCAGGCGCTTGATGACGTTGATGTTCTCCTGATAGACGGAGGGGTCAGTCTCGAGAAGCTCGGCTTGCGCGCTGGGGCCTTGCAGGATTTCGTGAGGCGCGGCGGAGGCATCCTGCTTGCCGGTCTGCCGGACCGGCTGCCGGCGACCAGCGCCCTGTGGGAGTCGCTGGGTGAGGCCGCACCGGCCGACGTGGCGGCCGCCGACCTCTTCCCGAGCGAGACCGGAGACTGGATGTGGATCCCGTCCCAGGAGGGCGAGACCCCGGACCATATCCGCTACATCCGCAAGGTCATCGAGGTGAGAAAGCCGGTCAAGCGCGCGCTTATTCGCTGCACCGTGGATAACCTCTACTGGGTCTACCTCAACGGCGAGGAGGTCGGCTACCACTGGAGTTGGTTCGACAACGAGCTGTGGGACATCGCGGACAAGCTGAAGCAGGGCAAGAATGTGGTGGCCTTCAGGGGCCGGAACGTGGATGGTGCGGGGGGCTTCTTCGCGCAGATAGGGATCGAGTACGAGGACGGGACCCGCGAGCTCATCGCCAGCGACAAGTCCTGGAAGTTCCATATCCCGGAGGAGGAGGGCTGGGCGAATCTCGGTTTCGATGATTCCGCCTGGAGCACGGCCACCGCTATCACTCCCGCGTCCAAGCGCCGCCTGCTGCCGGATGCCGCGATGAGGATTGAGGGTGACCTCGCCCTGGACACCTCGCATCCGATCCTCAACGCTATCGCAGATCGGTTCGGCACAGAGCACCTCATTCGCGGCGTGATCCCTCGAGATGGCGCAGCCGTCATCGCGCGCGTTGGGGATCATCCGGTCATGCTCGCGAGCAGCTTCGGGGAGGGCCGCGTGGTGCTCATTGACG
Organism: uncultured bacterium; assembly: GCA_965603135.1. Lineage (GTDB taxonomy): Bacteria > Armatimonadota > Zipacnadia > Zipacnadales > UBA5352 > CBFDBV01. The sequence goes on along the minus strand of CBFDBV010000087.1, from coordinate 8,929 downwards.
CGGTGCAGCGTCCCGGCGGCATCGGCGCCGGTGACATGAGCGATGACCTGTTGGCGACCTCAATCCTGTGGCTGGCCGGGCGCGAAGAACGCGTGACTATCGCCGAGGTGACCTATCCGCCGGCCGTGCTTACTCGCGCGGATCCGTGCGTGCTAGGCCTTGTGCTCAAGCAACCCCGCGCGCGTCAGAGTTGCACTCTGACCGCGACCCTGACACGTGACGGCCAGCCCTGGGGCGATGAGTGGCGCTTCAAGCTCGGTCCCGGGGCCGAGTCACAGACGGAGGAGCGGTCGGTCGAACTGCGTGACTACCAGGCCGAGGGCCTCTATGAGCTATCGCTGACCGCAAGGGACGAGCAGGCCAATATCATCTTTCACAGGGACGCGATGACGGAGGTGAAAAACCCCGTGAACCTATCCCTCGCGGTGCCGACGAACCGCTACGTGACAGCCGAGGGAGCGCGAATTGAGTTCCTGGGCGCTGTCGAGGGCGAGTTCCCGGCAGGGAGTGTTACGACCGCGAAGATCGTCGGACCGCACGGGGAGGAGTTGGCCGCGCTCGAGGGCAGCCCCGTGGAGGGGGGCACTGCTTGGTCGTACGAGGTCCCCGCTTTGGCCGAAGGGGAGTACCAGCTTGTGACACAGGTGACGGGCGCGGACGGCGAGATCGTTGACAGCTCGCGACTGAGCTTCTGCGTCGTCCCACGCCTCGACCTGGACGACTTTTACTCCACCACCATGCGCATGTCCAAGCTCACGGTCCTCAACAAGGAGGCGGTCGAGCGCGAGATAGACGACATCATCGCCCACGGCTTCAACACCCTGACCTTTAGCGCCCGCCGCCTGGGAGCCGAGCCCGGCTCGCCCTACGACTACGCCGAGGACTATGCCCAACGCCGGGGTATGGCCGTCGCCTACTCATTCCAGGGCAGCTTCTCTTTGCTGCGCCGCGAAGCTCTGCCGCCGGTCTCGGTCTTCTCGCCGGAGTACAGGGAGGCCATCCGGCCCCGCATCGAGGCCGCCGTCGCCACCTGCAAGCTGGTGCCGCGGCTGCTCAATGTCCAGGGGTACATGGATGAGCCCTCCCAGATCGGCGGGAAGACCTGCGATGACCGCCCGCCCGCCCGCGCCGAGTTCGAGCGCCGCTACGGAATTGAGATGCCCACGCGCGAAGAGGCAATGAAGGATCCCTCTCTCTGGCTCAAGTACGTGGACTTCTGGAGCGACGGCTTCGCGGCGGGATGGCGGCAGAGCTACGCCACGGTCAAAGAGCTGTACCCGGATTTCTGGGTCGAGCTTACCCACGATTCACACTGCACCTTCGGCGCTGCGGGGAACCACTTCAAGAGCTTTTGGGCCGTGGATGATGTGTACCACTGGGGAGCGCCCTTCGATTCAGTGAACTACGATATCTACCCGTACCGCTCCACCGATTACCGTCGCGGCGACTTCAGGCGCCACCCGCTTCCACGCTTCGCTGGCGTCCACATGGCCTTCGCGGAGATGCGCAATCTCGCGTACGCCTACAACAAGAAGCTTGGCTTCTGGCTGGAATCGGTCTCCGGTGGGCAGACCCGAAGGGATGAAGTCCTCAGCCAGTTCCACTGGGCCCCGCGGGAGCTGACCTACACGGCCATCGCTGCGGGCTGCGACTACCTCAACACCTTCTGGGGGGTTCCCGAGGACGACCGCTGGTGGGAGACCTACCGCGAGACGATGAACGAGATCAAGGAGATCGCGCCGCTGCTCACCCGAAGCCGCGTCCCCCGCGCCAAGGCCGCGTTCCTTTTCCCCCGGACCCAGCACGTGCTCCTGCAGGAGGAGTATTGGAACGTGATGGTGGCGCTGGAGGCCTTCCGGCAGGCCTACGGCGAGCTTGACTGCATTCACGAGGACCAGCTTGCGGAGGGGACGCTGGATGAATACCCGGTCCTGGTGCTGTTCGACATCCACCTGATGAAGCGTGCCTCCGCTGAGGTCATCCGCGACTGGTGCCAGCTCGGGGGCATCATCATCGCGGATGAGGTTCCCTCAATGGATGAACTCAAGCAGCCACTGGGTGTCTTCGAGCCGATCTTCGGCGTCTCAGGTACTGCCGAGGTCGTGGCGGGACCCTTTGAGGTCGAGGGAGAGCACAAGCTCTGGGGGATAGGCAGCTATGCCACGGACGGCGCGGCAGAAGTAGGCGGCAAGGCAGGCGGCCGCACCGTCGGCTTCAAGCACAACTTCGGGAGCGGAACCGCGTGGCTACTGAACTACCCAGTGAAGGAGTGCTACCTCGATGCACTGGTGCGCGGCAACGAGAACGGAGACGCGGACCTGATCCTGGAGACCATTGATGAGTGCCTCCAAGGCGGCCCGCCACCGAATATCAGGTCCAGCAACCCGTGGATCGAGGCGGGGCTCCGGCAGACGGCAGAGGGGGTCACGCTGGTGCTGCTCGTCAACCACGAGAGCAAGGATGCACGGACCCGCATAACCGTCTCCGGCGCTCCCGCGGGCGGCGTCGTCCGCGACATGATAACGGGCGAGCGCATCCAGCACGGTGCGGAGTACGCCATGGACCTGGGGTGTCCATGGGGGACGACGCGGCTGCTGGGCATCTTCCCGTCCGACCCGAGCGGGGTGGCCATAAGGAACCTGCCCGCGACCGCGAAGCGAGGCGAGACGGTGGAGTACGCGGTGAGGGTGGGCCGCGCGGGCATTCGCGGGAACTACCTGCTCGATATCACTGTCACCGGCCCCGATGGCAAGCGTCGCGAGGCCTTCTCGTCACGCACCTGCACGCGGCACGGCACCTGCGCGCGCTCCATCCGCCTGCCCAGCAACGCGGAGGAGGGTATGTGGACGCTCAGTGCGCGAAGCGTGTGGGACGGCTCCGAGGCCGAGGCGAGCTTCACCGTAGAGGCCTGAGGCGCAGACCACGCGACTCCCGGTCCTGGCGCTCAAGGTCACCGGACGCCGCTTACGCCCAGAGGGAAAAGGCTCCATCCCCCTTTTCAGGAATGGGCCAACTTGGTGCTGCGGAACCAGGTGGTGGTGTCTGCTGTTCTGTAGCCTATAGGCGGCAAGTCGCCCGAAGCCTTGGCGAAGGGCGGACGCCACAGGTCAGCGAGTGACCGGCTACTGTCGTTCTGGGAGGCCTTGGCGTATGAGCGCGCGTTCTCTCGAGGGCTCGATGCAGCGATGTGCACTCACGGTCAGCTTGGTTGCGCTGCTCTGCAGCACAGCGGCGACTTGCTGGGGGCAAGGGGCGGAGCAGGCCGAGAAGGACTTCGCCTTCGCCGAAGGCCTCTACGGCCAGGAGAACTACCAGCTAGCCGCCGAGAAGTACCTGCAATTCATCAAAGACCACCCCGACCATGCCAACAAGTCGCTGGCCCTGTTCCGCATAGGCGAGTGTCACTTCCGTCTCGACAAGTTCGCGGAGGCCGTGCCCTACTTCCAGCAGGTCACCGGCGAGTTCCCCGACAGCGAGGAGGCCGAGCCCAGTTTCCTCTGGCTCGGCGACGCGCACTACCACGCCGGGAGCTACCAGCAGGCCGCCGCGGCCTACGAGATGCTGCTCCGCAAGTTCCCCGGCAGCAAACAGGCCGCGCGAGCGGCATACTGGCGCGGGGAGAGCTACTATCATCTGGGCCAGTACGAGCAGGCCATTGCCAGCTACCAGGACGCCCTCAAGCGCCGCCTGGGAGACCAGGAAGCGCCGTATGCCCTCTACTCAATAGCCCTGGCCCATCTCCAGCTCGAACAGCCGCGCGAGGCCACCGGGCACCTGTTGCAGGTGTTGGCCAAGCACGCGGACAGCCCGGTGGCCGCTGAATGTCAGTATCTGCTGGGCACTGCCTACCGGGCCCAGGGCAACTTCCCCGCCGCCATTGACGCCTTCACGAAGGTGTCCGCCCAATACCGCGACTCCGAGTTCGTCGCTCACGCTCAAGCCGGGATCGCGTGGTGCCACTTCCAGCAGCAGGACTATGAGGGGGCCCTGCGAGCCTTCAAGAGCGTAGCGGCCACCTATCCTGACAGTCCGGCAGCCGCCGAAGCCCGACTGCGCGCCGCCGATTGCCTCTTTCACCTGCGCCGGTGGGGCGAGGCTGCTGAACTGTACGCCCAGGTGTCTGACGAGCCGACGGGCAAGTCTGCCGACGAGGCGCTCTACTGGCTGGGCATTACCTATGAGCAACAGGGCGAGACTGAGAAAGCCCTGGCGGCTCACACTCGCCTGGTCAACGAGCACGCGCAGAGCGCTCGACTAAGCGACGCTCATTTCCACATCGGCCAGCTTCAGAGCGCACTCGGCAACAACGAGGCTGCGATCGCCGCCTATCAGGCGGCCGCGGCTGCTGCCGAGGATGCCCAGCACAAGCAGCAGGCTCTGGCCGCCCTCGCCTGGGCCAGCTTTCAGCAGGACGGTTCGGCGCAGTCTCTGGCAAGCCTGGAGAAGATGGTCAAGGACGACCCGCAATCGGCCCTCGCCGCGGACCTGTCCTATCGCCTCGGCCACGCGCACTTCGGCGCCGGCCGCTACCAACCCGCGCTTGAGATGCTCGAGGCCCTTGTCGCCAACCATCCCGAGCACGAGCGGCTCGCAGAGGCGCTCTATCTCTCGGGCGTCTGTCACGAGAAGCTGGGGGACGAGCAGCGGGCCGAGAAGTCCTACCGACAGGTGCTCGACCAGCCGAAGCCGTCCGAGTACACCGCCCATGCCACCGCCGCGCTGGTGGGGCTCTACGCAAGCCGGGGCGAGCTGACCCAGGCTCAGCAGCTTGCGGGCCAACTGGAGAGGTCCGGGGCGAGCGCCGAGACCGTGGCCTTTGCTCTCTACACCATCGCCGAAGCCCTCCACAAGGCAGAAGAGCACGCGCAGGCGATCCCTCTGTACCTCAAAGCCCTTCAGGCAGCCCCGGAGAGTGACACCGCGCCCTATGCGCAGCTAGGCGTCGGCTGGGCCAAGCTCGCCGGCGGCGATCTGACCGCCGCTGAAGCCTTCCAGGCGGTTGTGGCGAAGTACCCCGATTCGCAGGCCACCGAGGGGGCCCTGAGGGGCATACTGGCGGTCGGCGAGAAGCTCTTTGAGCAGGAGGAATATGCCCAGGCTCAGGCCCTCTATCAGCAGATCGTGGACGGCTTCGCGGACACCGAGTTCGTGGACGAGGCGCAATACGGGTTGGCATGGGTGCTGCTCAGGCAGGAGAAGGCCGATGAGGCCCTCCCGCTCTTCTCGCAGGTCGTTGCCAGCGCAAGCTCGCCCGAGGTTGTTGCCGACGCGCGCTATCAGGCCGCCCGGCTCCTCGCTGACAAGGGCGACTACAAGGAAGTAGCTGAACTGCTTGAGCCGTTCCGCGGTGAGTACGCGGAGTCCGACAAGGCGCCCTGGGCGCTGGTGCTACTGGGCCGAGCCCAGGTCGAGTTGGAGCGGCCGGCGCAGGCCGCCGAGGTCCTCAAGATGGTCACGACCGACCATGCCGACCATCCCGCGGCCGCGCACGCCCTGCTGGGCCTGGCGCGGTGCCACAGGCAGCAGAAGCAGCTTGATGAGGCGCTGGAGGCCCTGCGGGGGGTCATCGGCTCTGCCAGCGGGCAACTCGCCATGGAGGCCCAGTACGAACTGGCCGCCTGCCATCGCGACAAAGGCGATCTCAAGGAAGCGGCCGAGGGCTTCCTCAAGGTAGCCATCCTGTACGATGATGAGCAGTGGGCGGCGCAAGCCCAGTTCGAGGCCGGCCAGTGCTACGAGCAGCTCCAGGACACCGGCAACGCTCTCAAGAGCTATCAGGTGATCATTGACCGCTATGCGGATCAAGAGCAGTGGGTGGCGAAGGCTAAGGCGCGCATCGAGGCCTTGCAGCGCTAGAGCCCGTTTCAGAACCTACCGTGGGGCGGGCTTCCAGCCCGCCAATGCCGTTCTCGATTGTTAAGCGGGGACAGTCATCCCGCCAAGCGGGATGACTGTCCCCCTCTTCGACGCAAGGAGGCACGACGTATGAGCGAATGGCTGTCACAGTTGGCTTTGTTTAGCTACTTCGACCGCGGCGGCCCCTGGATGTGGGCCTTGCTGGCGTGCTCGGTGGTCGCGCTCGCGGTGATGCTCTACAAGTTCTTCAATCTGTGGTGGGCCGGGCGCGGCGCCTCGGGGCTGGTCGAGGAGGTCAGCCAGCTCGTACAGGAGGGCGAGGGCGCGGCGGCTGCTGGGAGATGCGCCACCTCTCCGGCCGCGGTCAGCGCGGTGCTTCAGGCGGTCTTGGAGGTCGCGGGCAGCGCCCGGCAGGCCGCTCGCGAGGCAGCTCAGGCCGCGGGCTCCAGGCAGCTTGCCTCCCTCGAATCCGGCCTCCCGGTGTTGTCCACGGTAGCCAGCGTGGCCCCGCTCATCGGCTTCCTGGGCACCGTGAGCGGGATGATCCGCGCCTTCACCGCCATCGCCGAGCGCGGTCTGGGCGAGCCCGCCGTTGTGGCCGGAGGCATCGGCGAGGCCCTCATCACCACCGCCTCGGGCCTGATTGTTGCTATCCCCTGCTTCATCGTCTACAGTGTCTTCGTAGCTCGCGTCAGCAGTCTGGCACTGGGGATGGAGCTGGCCGGCTCCCGGGTGGCGAATCTCGTCTCCGAGGGTGATGACGATGAAGCTTAAGTCCCGCCTCACGATTCCCAGCATCGTGCCTATGACCACTATGGCTGATGTGGCCTTTCTGCTCATCATCTTCTTTATGCTGACCAGCACCTTCGCCAGAGACACGGGCCTGGACATCACCTTGCCCAAAGCCATCACCTCTCAGACCCTGCCCAAGCGGGACGTCACCATCTGGGTCAACCGTCTCGGCCAGCTCAAGGTTGACGAGAACTGGATACGACCCCAGGATCTCGCGTCGGTACTCAAGCGTGAGTTCGCCCAATCTGGGGCACGGGGAGTGACGATTCGCGGCGATGAGGGTGTGCCGTACGGCACGATAATCACCGTGATGGACACCGCCAAGCTCCTGGGGGCCGACATCATCCTGGCCGCCGAGATTGAGGCTGAAAGGTCAGGGCCAGGCGCCGAATAGGAGGGCGGGTCTTCGGACCCGCCGGCGTGTCCCCCGTAGTCCTGCGAAGCGGGACGAAGGGGGATGGTGGCCTGGATGCGCGCGTAGACGGGCAATGTGAGGGCGGATCGCTATGCTACATCAGCGTGGCTTCAAGTGGGCCGTTCTGGGCTCCATAATCGTACACCTTGTTGCTTTCCTGACCATTCCGATAGGCGGCCCGCTGGGCGAAGCGCGCGGACGAGTCATCAAGCGCGTCAGCAAGACGGCCGTGGAGTTTGTCCGAATCGTCAAGCCCAAGCCCCCGCCGCCTGTGGTCAGGCCTGCTCCGCGCCGGACCAGAACAGTGCGGCGGGTGGTGCGAACGCGCAGGCGCCCAGTGCAGTTCGTCCCGCCGATGCGCATGATGCGAGCAAGGCAGCCGAGTTTCGTGGTGCGCCCGACGGCCCCCACGCGGCAGGCCCAGCCGGCGCGACCTGTCCAGGCTCCTCAGCCTCGGCCGGCCCCGCAACTCGCGCTGCTGCCGCCCACCGCCAGGCCACAGCCGAGGCCTGCCCAGATGTCGGCGCCTCAGCCTCAGTCTCAGCCTCAGCCTGTGGTTGTGCGCCCCTCTGCGGCCACTGCGGGCGGTCCGGCGGCGGTTCCCGCACCAGCGCCGGTGAAGGCGGCCCCGCCGATGGCTGTCTCCGCTCCGGCTCCTGAGCCCGCGACCGTGGGCGGCCTGCCGGGCCCCACCGTAGGTGGGCCCGCCACCATCCGGACCTCCGGCAGCGGCGGCGGCAAGGCGCCTGGGCCGCCGACGCCAGGCCCCACGACGATAGCTCTCGCGCCCTCGACCGCCCCTGAGCCGCTAGTCGAATCACCGGGCACCGGGGCCGCGTCCGCCGGCGGGCCCTTGACCAAGGCGACCCCGGCTCTCGGCAGTCTCGAGACCGGCGGGCCCCAGATCAGCCCCGACGTCACCGGCGAGCTGCCCAAAGGCTCTCCCGACGGTGGAGGTGGGGGCGGGTCCCCGGCCTCTCTCAGCGTCGCGGCCGGCGGTGGCACCCCGGGAGGCGGCAAGCCGGGCCCAGCTACGGGCCCCGGGCCGCCTGCGGTGCGTCAAGGCATACCGGGGGCGCCTGTCGAGGCTCCCGGCGCGCCTGAGGGGTGGGGAGGGCCGCGCCTCGCCGGCGAAAAGGCGACGCCCGGTGGCGCGACAGGGCCTCTCGGCCACGGAATCGCGGGCATAGGCCCTGGTGGCGGGGGCTCCCCGGGCGGGGGAGGCGGTGAGCCAGGCGGCGAGCCGGGTCGCGGGGGCGAGCCAGGCGGCGGCGAGCCAGGCGGCGGCGAACCCGGCGGCGGAGCGCCGGTGCGAATAGCCACCCATCCTCGCGGCGACAGGCCCGTGTACGTGGGCCGAGTGGGCACAGGTGGCGCCGGGACGGGGACAGGCGGCACGGGGCTGGGCGTACGTGGCACCGGCACGAGCGCGGGCGGTGCCGGTCGCGGTACAGGCGGCACGGGGCTGGGCACAGGCGGCACCGGGTGGGGCACAGGTGGCACAGGCACAGGCGGCGGAGGGGGCCTAGGCGGCGTCGGCCGGGGTGCAGGGCCTGGGTGGGGTGGTGGCGCTGGCGGTCTTGGGGGCACAGGAGGCGGCGGTGCACTGGGTTCCGGGGCCGGCAAGGCCTCGCCGCGGTCGGGCGCGCGCGGGGGGACCGGTCACGCGCCCTTCGGCACCATTACAGGAGGCGGAGGCGGCGGGGGCGGAACAGGTCAGATCGGCTCCGGTGGGCCCGTGGCGGCCGGCTTTGGTGGCGGCGGGCGCGGCTGGGGCGCGGGCACAGGGCGCGGCCCGTACGGCGTCCCCTGGGGCGTGCCGGGCGGCACGGGCGGACCGGGGATGTACGGCGAGCAGTTGGTGCT